>JAAZNR010000801.1 GCA_012798155.1 Thermogutta sp.
GGGATTGGCGAGCGAGGCCGCCGAGTCCGGCCGAACGGCCCTGGAAATGGCGGCGGCGTCGCTGCGGGAAGAGAACCCCTACGATCTCATCCTCACCGACTTGCTGATGCCCGGCATGGACGGCTGGGAGCTGATCCGCCGCGTCCGCAAGCTGTTGCCGCCGGAAAAGACGGCCGTCATCGTGCTCAGTTCGGCCGACAGCCCCGGAGAGCAAAGGACGCTCCGCGAGTTGGGCGTGGCCTTGACCCTCAGCAAGCCGATCAAGCAGTCCGAGCTGTACAACGCCGTGGCCGAGATACTGGGCGTGCCCTGGCATCCGTCGGTCCCGGAAAGGCCGGCCGTGGAACTCCCCGCCCTGCCGCGACTGCGAATTCTGCTGGCCGAGGACAGCCCCTTCAATCAAAAGGTGGCCGCCACGCTGCTGGAAAAGGCGGGACACGAGGTCGTGGTGGCAAGCGACGGCCGGCAGGCATTGGAGTGGCTCGACCGCAGCGAGTTCGATCTGGTCTTGATGGACATCCAGATGCCGGAGATGGACGGCTACCAGGCCGCGGAGGAGATTCGCCGCCGCGAACGCGAGACGGGAACGCCGCGGATGCCCATCATCGCGATGACGGCCCACGCCATGCCGGGCGACCGCGAGGCGGCCCTGGCCTCCGGCATGGACGGCTACCTGGCCAAGCCGATCGACGCGGGCAACTTGTTCCAGGTCCTCGTGCAGGTCTTGCGGCAGGTCCGCGGCGACGATTTTTTGCGGCAGGCGGCTGAGCGGAGCGAGCGCCCGCCGGAAGAAGAATCGCCGGAGCAGTCCGTCCCGCCGGCCGGCGCGGGCGGCGGGATCGAGTCGCCCCCCTGCGAAGCCGAAATCGCCGGCGAATCCGAGCCAATCGCTCCGTCAACGCCCCCCGCGCCGGAGGCCCAGATGCCAAAGGAATCGACGGAAACGCGAGAATCGGTCGCGGGGGTTGCCATCGATTGGAAGAAGGCGCTGGCCACAACGGGGGGAGACCCCGGTCTGCTGGCCGACCTCGTGGAGACCTTCCTCCAGGAGGCGCCCACCCTGCTGAAGTCCATTCGCGAGGGTATGGATCGTGCCGATTGGCCGGGCGCCCGCCGCGCCGCGCATACGCTGGGCGGCTCCCTCCGCTATTTTGGGGTGGAAAGGGCGTCGCAAACGGCGTACGCTTTGGAGAGGCGTTTGCTCAGCGACACGGCCCTCGACACCCTCCCGGCCGAGTGGGAAGAGTTGTCCCGAATGGTGGGCGAGACGAGCGAGCGGTTGCGGGCGGTGATTCCGCGGCTCCGCGCCGGCGAGATTCCGGAGGAGGACGCGGTCTGAACCCGCGGTCTGAACCGCGGCCGCCGTCCGGGAAACCGAGTTTGCGTCCCCGCTGCCAAGCACGGAGTTGCCGTATGACCAAAATCCTGGTGGTGGATGATTCGGCGGTCGATCGGCGGCTGATCTGCGGGCTGTTGGAGCGGCTGTCCGACGTGGAGGTCCGCACCGCACAGGATGGTTTAGAGGCGGCCGAGATGCTCGACGAGCAGGATTTCGACCTGGTCATCACGGACATGATCATGCCGGGGATGCACGGGCTGACCTTGGTGGAGCGGATTCGGCAGCGGCATCCGCGGGTGCCCGTCATTTTGATCACCTCCCAAGGAAGCGAGGAGATTGCCCTGGAAGCCCTCCGCCGCGGCGCCGCCAGCTACGTTCCCAAGCGCTTGGCGGCGAAAAGGCTGGCGTCCACCGTGGCCCAAGTGATGCAGGCCTCGCAACACCGCGCGGCGCAAACGGAATTGATGCGCTGTCTCCGGCAGTGGTCCTTTCTTTTCGTCCTGGACAACGATTGGCGCCACTTCCGGGCGATGATCGACTATGTGCAGGAGGCGCTGGAAGACTTGGGGTGGGACGATCCGGCGGAATGTACCCGCATTACCATCGCTCTGCAAGAGGCCCTTTCCAACGCCGTGTTTCACGGCAATTTGGAACTCTCCTCTTCGCTCCGCGAGAACGATGAGCGGCGATTTTTCGCCCTTGCCAAAGAACGCCGCGAGCAACCGCCGTATGCCGGGCGGAAGGTTCGGTTGGAGGGGCGGTTGACGCCCGACGAGGCCTTTTTCCGCGTTCGCGACGAAGGGCCGGGATTCGACACAAAACCCTTCGCCAATCTGATCTATCGCGAGGAGAACGTGGAAAACTGCTTCGGTCGCGGCGTGCTGTTGATGCGGGCCTTCATGGACGAGGTCGTCTACAACGAGACCGGCAACGAGGTGCGATTGAGCAAGCGGCGATCCGGCGGGAATGCCGGCGATCCCGCCGCGGCCCGGATTTCCGGGGCCGCCGATTCATAACAAGGGCGGTTTCTTTCGACCACGACCGGGCGCGGCCCTCCAATTCCGCCGGGTGGCTGGGGTCGGAGCGAAGCGGAGCCCCCAGACGCGCCGGAATCCCGTTTGGGTTGGGTGGCTGGGGTCGGAGCGAAGCGCAGCCCCCAGACGGCTGCCTTGGCGCCGCTCCCACCACCAGCTTACGCTGGTGGCTCTGGAATTCACCATCCGTTTTCCCTTAGAGCCTCCGGCGTAAGCCGGAGGTGTTTCGGCGCTACCCAGCTCCCACCACCAGCTCACGCTGGTGGCTCATGTGCACCGTTTTCAGGTGCCCCCACCGCCGGCTCACGCCGGCGGCTCACGGCGGGGCGCCAGGGGCAAGCTCACTCCAGCCCCTCGGTCCCCGAGATGGGGATCGCGGCGCCGCTCGCGCCCATCAGCCGGCGCTTGGGCAAAAATCGCGGCTCGACCGTGAAATTGAATCCCACGCTATCGCGGCCCGCGTCCACA
>JAAZNR010000802.1 GCA_012798155.1 Thermogutta sp.
ACGGTGGACTGCACCCTGCGTGAGAGCGGGCGCGGGCAGCTACGAGTCCGTGTTGAGCGCATTCTCCGCAACACCAAAACCCCAACAAAACACGTAGAGATCAGAGGGTTTTGGTGTTGGCGTTAAGGGTGTTAGCGGTCAACGCCAACGCCAAACTCCCGACGCGGGGACTGGTCTGATTGAGAGTAACCCGCCGACGGTGGACGACGCAGCCTCACTCGACGACGTCAACCGGATGCTTGACGAGGCGGCCGCGGAGGCGGCGAACGTGGGCGACTGTTGACACGTCGTGACGACGCGGCATAGAACCGTCGGCCGATGGGCGGCTGTTTCTCACGGGGTGGGACGGTGCGCACCGTATGCCGGAGCCGCCCCCCGCCTTCCCGCCCCGTTTCTTTCCCGAGGGGTAGTGATTCTGCACAAGGAGTAGCTCCATGGCGAATCAATAGACCCGGCGGCGAACGCCGGCTGCAATTTGTCGGCCACGACGGAAAGCGGAAGACGCTTCGCTTGGGCAAGCTCAACCGCAAGGCGGCGGAAAGCATCCGCGGCCACGTCGAGGCCCTGCTGGAGGCCCGGCGGCTAGGGCAACCCGTGAGGGCGGAAACGCACGTCTGGCTGGAAAGCATCGGCGAGGGGCTGCGGGCCAAGCTGATACGGTACGGGTTGATTGACGGTAAGCCCGCGGTAGCCCTCAGCGAGGCTGTGGAAGCCTACCTGAAACGCAAGGCGACGAGTATCAAGCCCGGCAGCCTGGTGGCGACTGAACAAACGCTTGGCAATCTGCTGGAATACTTCGGCCTGCAAGCGCGGCTGACGGACATCCACCCGGGCGGAGGCGGACGACTTCCGTCGATGGTTGCAGTCCACGGCCCGAAAGCGACGACAAGCAAAGCCCCTCAGCCCGGCGACCGTGCGGAACCGTTTTGTGCGCGTCAAGGGATTCTTTCGTGATGCCGTGCGCCGACGGTTGATGGTCGAAAACCCGTTCACCGACGCTCAACCGCCCAAGGTGAACGACGAGGACCGGCGGGCTTACGTTCCCGCGGAAGTTGTCGAACGGCTGATCGAGGAGGCCGGCGGACCGGAGTGGAAGCTGCTTTTGGCGATGGCCCGCTACAGGGGCGTTCGGGTGCCGTCGGAACCGTTAAGCCTGACGTGGGATTGCGTGGATTGGGCGGCCCAAACGATCCGAGTTCCTTCGCCCAAGACGGAGGTTCACGCCAAGGCGTATCGCGTATGTCCTATCTTTCCGGCCGTACTGCCGCGGCTGGAGGCCGTCTTTGATGCGTCGCAAGAGGGGCAGGTATACGTCTTTCACCAATTGCGGCAACGGCTAGCCGTCAAGGCGGCGGAGCGAGGCTGGTGAGGGAACGTCAACCTACGGCAACGCCTGCTGCGGTTGATAGCCCGCATCGGCGAGCAGCCTTGGCCCAGACTGTGGCACGCCCTGAGGGCTTCGGCCGAAACGGATTTGGTGGCGCGGTTTCCGATTCACGTCGTGACTGAGTGGCTTGGCAATACGCCCGCGGTGGCCGCTCGGCACTACCTGCGGGTGGCGCCGGAGGACATCGCCCGCGCGACGGTCGAGGGCTGGAGAGCGAAGCAAAAAGCGAAGCACGGCGAAGCAAAAAGGGAAGCGGACAGCGTCCGCCCGACTTCGCCCGGATAAGCCAAACCTTGACGTAAACCCTTTAGTGTGGCGTGCTTAAGCTAATGACGGCTGATGGTGGCAAAATGGGGCAAAAGGCGGTGGGCAGTAACAAGACGTCTCGCGGTCCTTTGCCGGGTTTGGCTATTCGGCTCAAATTATGCTCTGGCCGCGTTCTGCCTTTATTTGCTATATTGGGTCCGCGCAGAAACTGCGCCCCGATTTCGACGCCATTTCGGAGCAGTAACCGTATGCAAGACTCGCTACAGGGAGGTGGTGAGTGACGGCCGAATCTTTGCGATTTCTCCACTCGGCGGACCTGCACCTGGACCTTCCGATCCAAGAGATCGTGGACGCGCCCCGGTCGGTTGTGGAGCGCATGTCGGCGCTGTCTTCTCGGCTTCTTCAGCGACTCATGGAAGTCGCGGTGTCGGAGGAGGTGCACTTCGTACTGCTCGCGGGCGACGTGATGGATTGGCGCTTGGCCGGGCCGGCGCTCTGCGAGGAGTGGATCGCTTTTTGCGAAACGTTAGCCGAACAGGGGATTCCCATCATCTGGGCGGCGAGTGCCGCGGAACGTGCCAATCCCATGCCCGGCTCGCTTTTGCCGCAGGGTGTGGTCCTGCTATCGGGCGAGCGACCGCGGGCGATCGAGCGGACTCTCAAAAATGGAGCGCGGGCGGTCTTCGTCCATTGGCCGGAAGGTGCGGCGTCCCCGGATTCCGAGGCCCTCGTTTCTTCCGGCAGGGAGGCCGATTACGTCATCGCGGTGCGCCATCAAGCGAGTCGGGAAGGGTTGCCGGGCCTGGTGCCGCTCGATTATTGGGCGCTCGGCGGACGACACAAGAAGACGACTGATACCTCCGGCATGGTGACGCTTCACGATCCCGGCACGCCGCTGGCACGCCGGCCGAACGAAGACGAA
>JAAZNR010000803.1 GCA_012798155.1 Thermogutta sp.
CGTCATCCGGTGACGGTTTCCCCCGACCGCCCCCGCCCGCCGGCGGCGCCTCCTCCGGTATAATGAACGGCAGCCCGCAGACCGGACACGGCATCTCACGGCCCGCGTAATCGTTTGGTACCGTGATGCGGTGACCGGCCGGACAATAAACACGCATCGGCACGGCGTGATCTTCTCCCGTTACGACCCCCAATTTCCGGCTTTCCGCGCGGCAAACCGCTCGCCCTCATTGTTTGCCCCTCGAAATGGAGATGCAACCCGACACCCTTCCGAAACCGGACGCCCCCCGGCCCGACCCGATTGCCGGTGAGAACACCGTTGCCGGCGAAAACACCGTGACAGTCCTCACCGCCCCATCGGCGGGTGCGATTGCCGTCATTCGGCTGGAAGGCCCCCTGGTCGAAGCCGCCCTCCGCCGCCGCGCGCGGAGCCGATCCGGCAAGTCGCTCGACGTCCCGCCGGGTCCGCGTCCCCGCCTGGTCCGCTGGGATTTCGGCGGCCCGGAGCCTGAGGAGGCCGTGCTCTACCGCCCCGGCGAGACGCTCCTGGAAATCCACTGCCACGGCGGCCTCCGCGTGGTGGAGCGGCTCGTGCAAGCCGCCGCGGTTGACGGCTTCGCCCGCCTCTCCTGGCAACAGTGGCTCCAATACGAGGAGCGCGACCCGATCGCGGCTGCCGCCCGCGCCGCCCTGGCCCAGGTCCGAACTCGCCGCGCCGCCGAAATCCTCCTCGACCAGTACCACGGGGCCTTGCGGTCCGCCCTGGCTGACATCGCGGCCGCCCTCTCCCGCGGAGACGCCGCCGCCGCCCAGGGCCTCCGCCGCCTGGCCTCGCGGATCCCGCTCGGCCTGCACCTGAGCCGGCCGTGGCGCGTTGTCATCCTGGGGCCGCCGAATGCGGGAAAGAGCAGCCTGATCAACGCTCTCGCCGGTTACGATCGCGCCCTCGTCCATCCCGTCCCCGGCACCACCCGCGACCTCGTGTCGGCCGTCATCGTGGCCGACGGCTGGCCGATCGAGCTGATCGACACCGCCGGACTGCGGCAAGCCGCGCACCCCGTCGAGCAATTGGGCGTGCGAAAGGCCGAGGACGCCGCCCGAAACGCCGACCTCGTGATCCTGGTCTTCGACCGCTCCCGGCCGTGGCGGGCGGGGCACGACGCCCTGTTGCGACGTTACCCTCAGGCCCTGCTGCTGCACAACAAGTGCGATCTCGCCGCGGGGCCGGGCGAGCGTCCGCCGGGTCTATATGTCTCGGCCCACCGGCCCGACGACGTGCCCCCGATCCTCGATGCCCTGGTCCGGCGATTGGTCCCCGATCCCCCGCCGCCCGGCGAGGCCGTACCGTTCACCGAGGACCAGGCCGCCGCCGTGAAAGAGGCCCTGGATTTTTTGGAACGGCAAAACCCCCAGGCCGCCGCCGCCCGCCTCCGCCGCTTGGCCCCTGCGACTCCAGCCCCTCCAGCCTTGGCCCGTCCAGCGTTGGAGCCTCCGGCGTTGGAGCCTCCGGCGTTGGAGCCTCCGGCGTAAGCCGGAGGTGTTTCGGCGCTACCCAGCATCCACCACCAGCTTACGCTGGTGGCTCTAAAACCCACCATCCGTTTTCCCTTGGCCCCTCCAGCGTTGGAGCCTCCGGCATTGGAGCCTCCAGCGTTGGAGCCTCCGGCGTTGGAGCCTCCAGCGTAAGCTGGAGGTGTTTCAGCGCTACCCAGCACTCACCACCGCCTCACCCCGGCGGCTCATCCGCGTTTCGCCCATTCCGCCACACCAACAACGGCGACTTCTGCCGCAACACGTAATTCACGGCCCCTTCCACGGCCCGGGCGTCGCGGAGCAAACGCCGCGAACCGCGTCGCGTCCACCAGTGCCGCACCGTTCCCGTCAGGGCATTCAGCCGCCGAGAGCCGTAGGCCTTCAAATCCCGCAACGCCTCCTCCGGGCGGCAATCGTCCGGAATGCCGACGACGACATGGACATGATCGACCATGATCGCCGCGGCCTCCAATCGCCACGCCCGAAGATGCGCCGTCTGCCGGAACTGGTCGAGCAAGGGCGGGGCGAGGTCGGGCTGCAATGCCGCGGTCGGGAACGTTTGATTCCCAGCCGACGTCGCTTGCAGACCCGGCATCGGAGGCTCGAACGGCTCCCTGTAGCCGTCGCGTTCACGGCGGGGACCCGGGCCGCGAAGCACGGAAGCCACCGAACCGCGCGGATCGCCCGGCAGCCACGTCCCGTAGAGCGTCCAGGTGAGAAGCCAGTACTGCATCGCCTTCGCCCCGCGTGATAGCCGCCCAGCACCCACCGCCGGCTCACGCCGGCGGCTCTAAAACCCACCATCCGTTTTCCCTTAGAGCCTCCAGCGTAAGCTGGAGGTGTTTCAGCGCTACCCAGCACGCACCACCAGCTTACGCTGGTGGCTCCACTACTACCAGCATCCACCACCACCTCACGCCGGCGGCGCTCAGATCCCCCCCGATCGAGGACAATTTTGAAAATCCGAGAATTTTCCGCTTGCGTCCCGCCTCGACCCGCATATAATGGACCAATGAAAGGGATGATTTCCGCCGACTGCAAGCGGCGACTCTCCCGGGGCGATAAGGCTTGCACAGACACGGCAACCACGACGATGAACACGGCTAGGACCTGGCGACGATCGGCCATCACGGCGGCCGCCCTCCTCTGGGCGGCGGCGGTCGCCTTGCCGGTCCA
>JAAZNR010000804.1 GCA_012798155.1 Thermogutta sp.
CCGTGAGCGAAGCGTCGAATCCGGGCCGCGCGAAGCGCTCAATGCGGGGCGCGGCGGCCGGGCGATAAGACGCGACTCGCCCTGCGGTCGCACACCGGGAGCGCGATTTTTGACGGCCGCCCGCCCGGGCGCGGCGGCTGCAAGAAAACGAGTACGTTTCAAGACGGCCGGACGCCTCCGGTCGTCTTTCATTTCTTGAACGCCGTTTCGGCTCCGCGGCCGCGCTGCGGCTTCACGGGACGCCGCTTCGCTCATCACCAATCAGTCTTGCCTTTTCCTCCGGCTCTTCGCTAATATCCCCGCCGTGCACCTTGGGCGACTTCGTTCGAGGAATCGGCGGGCCGGCGTCGCTGCTCCGTTTCGCCAAGCATCGCGGCTTTGCGTTGCGACTATCAGCGAGCGTGAGAGCAATCCGGAGTTGCGACTGTGGCCGGGAAATCCGAATCGTAATGATCGCGGTAGAGGAGGCGAGAAAATGCTGATGCGGCGTTCGTTGACTCAGGGAGTGATTTGTCTGGCGGTTTCCGCGGCCATGGTGATGCCGAGTTTCGCCGCGCCGCCGGCGGTCGCCGACGGGGATCATCCCCCGGCCGAGCAGACCTCGCAGGCGAGTGCAAGGCCTCTCGCCCGAATCGCGGACGTTCGCCTGGATGCCGAAGGGCGGTTGGTGGGCCTCTTGGTCGACGGCGACGGCGTGCCGCTGGGGCGCCGGGAACTGACGCTGCAAAAACTCCAGCCCAAGACCTTGCCCGTGCGGGTGAAAACGGACGACGCCGGACGATTCACGAGCGAGCGTTTATCGGGAGGGCTGTACGAGGTCCGCCTCGACCGTGCGGGGCGAGTAGTTCGCCTGTGGGAGAAGCAAGCCGCCCCGCCCAAGGCCCTGCCGGCTTTATTGGTGGTCGCCGCGGACACCACGGTCCGCGGGCAGCGCCGCGTGGGAGAGGTCCTCAGTTCCGATACGCTCGTCCTGGGCGGTCTGGTGGCGGCCGCGATCGCGATCCCCTTGGCCGTCACCGGGTCGGACGACGAGCCGGTCAGCCCGTAGAGCGGCCGGGCCGTCGCTAGCCGGCACCTTGCATGAAAGTGGAATGTCGAAGGGTCGATCATGCGAATCTTGTTTCTGAACCAGCACTTTGGCACGCCGCGGCACGCAGGCTCCACGTTCCCCTTTGTGATGGCCCGCGAGTTGGTCCGCCGAGGACACGCCGTGGAAGTGCTGACCACGGATCAAAGCGGCCGGCGCGGGGGCTGGTATTGCACGGACGAGGACGGCTTCCGCATCCACTGGTGCCCGATCCCCTATTCCAATCGGATGCGCTACGGGCGGCGATTGATCGCGTTCGCACGGTTCGTCGCAAGGGCTGTATCCTACGGCAAGAGGCTCGCCCGCTTTGATGTGGTGTATGCGTCCAGCACGCCGCTGACGATCGCCCTGCCGGGCGTGGCGCTGGCCCGACGATTCCGCGCGCCAATGATCTTCGAGGTCCGGGACCTCTGGCCGGAGGTGCCCATCGCCCTGGGCGCGCTGAGAACCCCGTGGTCGATCGGGGCGGCGCGGGCCCTGGAGCGCTTCGCGTACCGCAACGCC
>JAAZNR010000805.1 GCA_012798155.1 Thermogutta sp.
ACGTTGAAGGTCCACGGCACGTTGGCGAGATTGACGCTCTTCGCCGTAGAAACCGCGGAAAGGAGCGGGACATGGGCTTTTGCGACGAGCGTCTCGGCCAGGTGCGTGCTCTCGCCGTCCATGCCGCCGATGATCCCGACGGTACGTTGCTCGAATATGAGATCCCGCAGGACTGTGGTGCCGCCGGTCCAAGGGGAGTCGGACCACACCGGCGACAATTTCAAGGGCCGGCCGCCGGCTTGCTCCGCGGCGACGTCCTCTCTCGCCATTTCAGCCGCAAGCCACAGGGAAGTGTCGGGGTCTTGATCGGATTCGAACGGCCCGAAATACCCGAGGCAAATTCCGTCATGAACGTCGGCGAACGACGATCGCAAATCAGGAATTGCCGCGGTTTCCGAGTGACGGAAATCGCGGTCAGGCAGAGCGACCGCCTTCCCCGGCGTTCGCCCCCCTGCTTGAATTGGAATCCATGCCGCCCCACAGACGTAGGCAAGCGAAAGAAAAACAATCCCTCGCCCGATAACAGACCGATGCCGTCGCCGGCGAGTAGCGTTCCGCATACGGATGGGCCGCGAATCAGGGTTGCTGGACTTGCGTCAATTCACTGGGAACCGTATGGAGATGGTCGGTGTATTTTTCTATTTCACCGGATGGAATGTTCAATTCCTCGCGAGAATAGTAGCGCCATTGTTGGCCTTCCCGGATGGCCAGGAATACCTCTTCGCGTCCGTCCAGAGCGGCCGTGAATTGAGTCTTGCCGACGACCCCCTGCCAGGGTTCGTTCCGATAAGCCAAGACGTCTCGGATCTTGGCGCGGTTGAGGCCGGCGACCTGGATCGCCCAGATAAGCATTTCCGTGCCGTCAAAGGCATGGGCGGCATAAGTATCGGGTTCGACGCCGAATCGCTTCGTGAATCGTTCGCGGAATTCCTTGAGACGCGGATCGTCTCGATCGGGATTCCAGGGTGAGGCGCAGACCACGCCTTCCGCGTTGTTTCCGGCGATTTCGGCGAACTCCGGCCCGAGACAACGATCGCACGCGAAGAACGGCTGCTTCATGCCCATCTCGCGCATCTGATTCAGAATCCGGGCACCGTCCTCGGCGTCGCCCCAGTGCGCGACGGCCTCGACGCCGGCGTCTTTCAGGCGTTGCAGCTCCAAGGAGAAATCGGATTGCCCCACGAAATAGGCCATCTCCAACGGCACGGGCTTGCCCAGTCGGCGGCTGCCGTCACGCAACTCGCGGACGCCGAAGCGACCGTAGCGATTGCTCGCGCGGATGATCCCCAGTTTCTGGATTCCCACTTTGCGGAAGATGTAATCAACGAGCAAGTAGCATTGTCTGCGGTCATCGGAGATCACGCGAAACACCCAGGGGATATTGGTCTCGATAAACGTCGGGTCGGTATCGCCGGTATTCACCATGGGAACCTCGGCCTTCAGGGCGACCCGAATGGCGATGTGGCTGTTGGCTCCATCGATGGTCCCTACAATTGCCCAGACCTGTTCCTTGTACGCCAGATGGATGATTTCATTTCCCGAGGCGCCCCAGAGTCCGTTGTCGTTACGGACGATCAACTCAAAAGGAACCTTACGACGATGATATCCGCCTTGCTCGTTGGCTTTTTCCACGGCCAGTTGGGCGCCTTTCAACATCATCTTACCGATGTTTTCCTCGTGGCTTTTGCCGCCCGTCGCAACGGAAACGGTGGACTCGATCGGGCCGAGGAACCCGATCTTCACGGTATCGACGTGTTCCGGTTCAGGGATGGCGCGGCCCGGCCCCGTGTACTCCATTTGGACCATAAAGTGGCGTTTGAAAGGGGCCACATAACCGAACGGTTCCAGATCGCGCGGCGTGTGGCCGTAATTCTGATCGACTCGTAGCGGCAGCTGAGGGACATGGTAGGGATCGCGGATGGAAAGCACGGCGTCGAGCACAGGCTTCATGCTGGGTTCGACGGGCACGCCGAAGTCGGACGGTCCGGACTGCGGCGATTGAGCGGGTTCGTCACCCCGGACTTGCTTCTCATGAGCGATGAGTCCGGCCGAAACTACGAGCACCCAGACGGTAATCATGATGAATCGCATACGTCACCTCCCAAGGAATTCTCTTTCTTCTTGCGGCTTCTTGCGGTTAACGCCTTTCGCGATCTATTTGGAATCAGCGGATGCCGAGGATGCCGCCGCGATGCTTTGCGGCTCCTGAGTAAGCCTCTTAACGCCGCGGTAGTATCCTTTCCCGATACCGTGGGACAGCCCATGGGCGGTGGCGACCCAAACGTCATCGCCGTCGAAATCCACGCCGATTATGAAATTGTGCGCGATCGAAATCTCCAGGGGAACTTCACGGAGCAAACGTCCCCGACGAAATACTTTGGCGACCCCGCCGGGATTGTCCGCGTTGCGATAGTACGCGACATAGGTGTCGGTTGGATAATGCGCCACCACGCCCACCCCCTTGTCCGTGCAGAACCAGGCCTCGTCGGCCGAACGAGCCTTGAGGAAATTGGTGAAGTCGCTGGGCAGGCCGGTTTCATGGGCATAAAAGCCCCGCCAATGACGGCCGTCATAACGGCAACAGCCGAAATAGGCCGAGACCCAAAGAGCGCCGTCGGCAAAGCTCGCCGCCGTGGTGATGACATGGATGATTCCGTCATCGCGATAGAGATCGATCTCCATTTCCTTGTCGGGATCGATATAGTCTTTCCATTTTTCCGTGGCGACGTCGAACTCCAGGCAACCGCTTCCCCAAATCGCGAGAAATACTTTATTGACGGTCGGAGCGTAGCTGACGCTATAGTTCCATATTTCCTCCATCGGCGCGTTCTTTTCCGTATAGATATCCCACTTCCCGGTGACGAGATCATAGCGACTGGCGCCGGCCGTGGTGGCCGCCCAAATATGGTTATTCTCGACGGCCACGCCGTAGACGACGTCGTTCACCAGGCCGCTGTTGAGCTGGTGGAAGTGATCGAATCGCCCGCCGGAAAATCGGGCCACTCCGCCGCCGAAAAGTCCCAGCCAAACATCGCCCGTTTTGGGATCGACGTCGATGGAGGTGATGGCCCGCCAAGGCAAGCCATCCTCTTCCTTCCAAGATTGAATCGCACCGGTCTTCTTGTCCAATCGGGCTAGGCCGTTCTCCGTGCCGATCCAGACGGCTTCGGCAGTCGCCCTGACACTAAAAAGATGATCGTTGGGAAGCCCGTCCTCGACGGTGTAGTTCTCCCATTCAGTATAAATGTAAGGCAAATCCTCATCGGAGACGCCGTCCACGCTTTGTCCGAAGGCCAGCGCCGGCGGGGCAGGCTCCGATTGCGCCTGGGCGCTTTCGCCGGCCGACGCGACGGCGGTCCAACTGCCCGCAAATAGGACGGCTGCCGGCAGCAGCAACGGCCGCCAACTGCTACTCAGACTTCTCATTGCCGCACCTCCGATCGTCTCCTGTTGATGTTGATGACGTGGATGCCGATTACGATACACACCTACAACGTACGCAAGTATTCGACGAGATCGTTCAATTGGTCTTTCGTCATATCGTTCGTGACGCCGTGTTGATCGTTAGGGTTGAATCGCGTCCAAATCTCCTCCATTGTTTCGGCGATGCCGTTGTGAAGATAGGGCGCCGAATTGTACACATTGAGTAGCTGCGGCGTATCGAATAGCCCGTGTTCATCGAGGGGCAATTTCGTTCCCACGTCGTGAATACGACGGTCCGTATAGAGCGGCGGATAGTGGCAGGTGCTGCACCGATTGTCCATGGGGATAAGACGTCCGTCGTTGGTCATGGTGCGATAGAAAATCTCCTTGCCGCGGCGCTGCGCCGGCGTCAATTCCGCTCCGAAGGGGCGATAACGGTTGGGCGGCGAAGGGATGGTGCAAATGTAGTAATCCAGCGCCGACAACTCCTCGGGCGTGAAGGGGTGGACGCGCGTGAAGAACACGGCGAGCCGCGGACCGCACTGCCGGGATAACGATGGATTCAATCCCTCCCACTTGAACGGCGCCGTGTCCAAGATGCCGCGCAGGGTGCGGTTATCCACGGGATTGACGCCGATGCCGTCCGGTTCGATGTCGTAGGTCAAGCCCTCCACGTGGCCGTCCGGGTGGCAGCTCGCGCAGGCGAATTGCCGCTGAAAGGTATTCGCGGCGGAGTGGAAGAGCCGCTCGCCGAGGCGTTCCTTGGTAATGACCTGCGGCCCCCCCAGATCCACGACTTCCGTCGACTGGAATGACTTCAGGTCGATGACGGCGATGCGATCGTCCAACGAGGCCGCCACGAACGCCCGATTACTGCCGGGGGCGATGGTAATTCCCCTGGGGCAGACGGGAGTTTCGATCCACCGGAGTACGAATTCCGCGGCCTTTCCCAGGTGGTTGGGGATGACTTTGGCACGCTCGGTCTCATCTGCGGATTCCAGCAACTTCAAAACCCTGTCCACCGCGACGACGGCCACCCGATTGGAGGCCGCGCTGGTCACCAGGGCGTATTTGCCGTCTTCTGTGACGATGACATCGGTGGTATCAGGAAAGGCCATGCCGGGTTCGTCCAGAAGCACTTGATCCACGCGACCGTCCCGCCACAAAATTCCCAATCCGTTCGTGATCGTCCAACCTTGGACTACTCGCGTCATGGGGACCACATTCTTGTGCCGGTTCAGCGTGAAAAGGGCGAAGTCTCCGCTCGGGTGCCAAGCGATGCCGCGAAGGCCGTTGGCGCCCGGCACCATGGCACGCAGCGTCACCATTCCCTGCCGCGCATCGATCAGCGTCACCTCGGAGCGCGACGGCGTACGGAACGGGACGAAATGCGACAAGACATTCGTGCAGGCGATCCAATTTCCGTCGGCGGAGAGGGCGGCCGACCAGGGACCTCGCCCCGCCGCCAGGCGCTTGACTTCCGTCCGCGTGCCCAAGTCGATGACGGATATGTCCTCGGAGAGCGTGTTGAGAACGTAAAGGAACGCACCTTGCCCGTCCACGACCAGGCCGTGCGGCTCATCTCCCACAGGAATCGTCGCCGTAAGCTTTCGTGACTGGGTGTCGATCACGGAAACCGTATCGTCCAGCCGGTTGCTGACGAAGGCCGTTTTGCCGTCCGGGGAGAATGCCACATCGTGCGGTTGTGCGCCGACGGCGATTTCCGCAACCTTACGTAACGATGCAATATCGACGACGATGACGCTTTTCGACGCGTCGCAGGCCGCGTAAAGCTCTTTCCCGTCGGGGCTGACCGCCAGGTTGACGGGAGTCTTGTACTGCGGCTCCGCCTCCTCGCGTTCGCGCGCTTGGGTGGGATGCGACGCTTCGGCCAAGTTTTCGGGGAGCTGGAAGGGCTTGCCGTGAGCGTTTTCGTGGCAGCTTAAGCAGGCGGCCGCGTCTACTTTGAGCAGGCCGTTCTTTTCGTCGGTTTGCGGTCGTGAATAGGTTTCGGCATGTTGGCTGCCCGGCCCGTGGCAGGCCTCGCAGGAAACTCCCTCGTACACGCAGGCGGTTCCCAGCACGTGCGACGCCGGTCGATGGTAGACCGAGGTGTGGCACTTCAGGCATTCCAACTTCGTTCGCGGATCGCCGGAGACCCCCATCGCGGCGGCGATTTCGCGTGCTCCGTCCGTTGCCAGGACGGCAAAGGCGTCGGCATGGCTGCTTTGTCGCCATGCGCTGAAGTGATTTTGTTTCTCGGGTCCTTCGTGACACTCCGCGCAGGAGGCGGCTCCCACGAAAGCCGGTTCCTTGGGCGAGGTGGGCAAAGGGGGAAGCGACGAATCGGTAAGATCGCTGCTCCCGGGCACGGGTTGTCTCAGTTTTGCCCAAAGGGTATCTATATCGAGCCGTTCACGCTTCAAAACGGCATCGTGCGAGCCTTTCGGCCCGTGGCACGAGTGGCATTCCTCCTTCGAGGGCATGCGAAACCCCATTTTCATGGCCAGTTCGCGATTCCTCATGGTCGCGGAGTCCGCGTACTCGCTGCCCGGCCCGTGACAATGCTCGCATTGCACGCCGTCCTGAATGGCGAACGTCGGGTCGCGTTCCCAAGGTTCGGCCTCGGCGCCCGTGGCATGGCAACCCAAGCACAGGGGCGATTGCTGAGGGGGAACGGGGACGCCGCTCAATTTGGCGATTTGTTGGGCCTCAGGTTTGGACAAGGCGGTGTAGGCTTGAGCGTGACGGGACCGCACCCAAGTCGAACCTCGGCCGGCATGGCATTCGGCGCAGATTTTGAAGCCGACGTACACCGGATGGCGCGAAGCCCCCTCGAAGGCGACGACCGCGGGGCCGAAACCACCGATGATGAACAAGCCGAAGAAGGCCGGCCCCAGCCATCGGATATCAGTGTTACGTCGCCGAAACACCATGGCCACCCTCCGAGCATTCTTGTGTTCGCCGTGCCGTCATCCTACCTGACTCCTTGCCTGAGAGGACTGAGCGGTGCAGCGGCCATCATTGTATTTTTGAGCATGATGAAGAGTCCACATTTTCGCGAAAAACGCGAATCGCCTGCCGCCCTTATTCAGGCTCATTCCGGCTTGACCACTTCCAAAACCTGGTCCGCGGGAACGTTGGTGAGATCGGTCTGGGAACCGTCCGGCCAACGTATCTCGACGCGATCCACGACCGAGGCTTGACCCAGGCCGAAATGGACGCGGGGATCCATTTGCGACAGGTAACCTCGCACCGGAACGGCGTCGTGAAACTGCGTTTGTCCGCCGGCCGTGATCGTAATCCGCGAACCCACGGCGTCCCGCTTTTCCTTGGCGAGCTTCGGTTGCACCATCAGCCAACGGTTCCGGTTCCCGCCGTCGTTCCGCAAAACCCTGGCCTCGCTGTTGAGGTTGACAATGATCAGATCGAGATCGCCGTCGTTGTCCAGGTCGGCGCAAGCCACGCCGCGGCCGACCCATTTTTCGCTGAAATAGTCCCCCGACCCCTTGGCCACGTCGCTGAACGTGCCGTCCCCGTTGTTGCGCAAAAGGACGTCTTCTTCGGAAAACTCGTGATGGGCATTGCCGTTGGCGACGAAGATATCGACCAGGCCGTCGTTGTCGTAGTCGAAGAGCACGCTGCCCCAGCCCGTGTATTGACCGCAGACTTGAGCGACGCCGGCCCGGGCGGTCACGTCCTCGAAATAGTCGCGCCTGTTGAACATCAGGCAGCTGTAATCCATATCCGGAATGAAGATGTCTAGAAGATTGTCGCGATTGAGGTCTGCGAAGTCCGGCCCCATCGAGGATACGCCCTGGCCGCCTTCTCCGAACGCCAAACCGAGCGGCAGGCCCTCGTTGACGAAGGTCCCGTCGCCTTGATTGCGGAAGAAATCGTTGGCCATGGCGTCGTTCGTGACGAAGATGTCCAAAAGACCGTCGTTGTCCAGATCGACGACGGTGGCGCTCATCCCGCGGCCCTCGGGGTTGAATAGACCGATTTCGCGGGTCACGTCGGTAAACGTGCCGTCGCCGTTGTTGCGGTAGAGGAAATCAGGCTGGCCCTTGTAGCTCAAGGGGCCGGGAAAGTTTTCGGCCCGATAATACGCGGAAAAGGCCCCCAGGTCGTACTCCAGGTAATTGCAAACATAGACGTCGAGATAGCCGTCGCGGTTATAGTCGAACCAGGGTGCGGAGAGCGACCAGTGGGGATCGTCCAGGCCGGAGCCTCGCGAAACATCGGTGAAGGTGCCGTCGCCGTTATTGCGGTAGATGACGTTTGGGCCGTAATTGAGGACGTAGAGATCCACGTCGCCGTCGTTGTCGATGTCGGCGGCGGAAGCCCCGAAGCTGAAGGACGAGTCGCCTACCCCGGCCTCTTCGGTGACGTCGGTGAACGTGCCGTCTCCGTTGTTCCGATAAAGCGCGTTGCGCAGCTTTCCGCGGAGGTGACGGCCTCGATTATCGCTGACGCCGGGCGTCCACGCGCCGTTGGGGAAGTAAATGTCGAGCCAACCGTCGTTGTTATAGTCGAAGACGCAAGCCCCCGCGCCGGAGCCTTCCACGATATTGCTCAACTCCAGATCGCCGATGGAATGCCGGAAGGTAATGCCGCACTGTTCCGTAATGTCCGTGAATACAGGCAATGCCTGTTCGGCGCCTGCGGAGTGCGGGCAAAGGAGCACCAAGGTCGCGGCGCCGAGCGCAATGCTCCGGAGCAGAGCAATTCCGCTTTGGATATTCGGGAGATAGCGTCGAGTGCCATTCATGGGGTAGCCGTGACGGTTTCGTTTCCTTTCTCGGCAGCGTCCCGCTCACCGTTCGCGAGCGATCCACTCGCTTCTTCTGGGACTGGGTATTGAACCGCGTCCCACGTGGCGCCGAAGTCGATCCATTCCATCCACATCTTAAGAGAGTCGGAGGGATAACTCCCTTCCGGGCGATTCATGGGGACCGCAGGCCGGGAGGCAGCCGGACCGTCCCAGGGGGGAGCCGTGTTCCTCTCCGCAAGGTGCCAGATAAGCGGGCTGAGGCGGGCATGCCCGGGTACGACGAATCGCCCCTTGCCGTCGCGCCAATCGGGGGTTTCGGGGACCATGATTGCAGCGAAAGCTTCCCGCGCTGCGGCAAGATCGGAACCGGCGTCCGTCGCAGCCGTCTGCCACAACCGGGGCGAGTGAGCCCCCGTCGGCCCGTGGCATCCGCCGCAATCCTTGACCAAGAGCGGCCAAATATCGTGGAGAAAGTCGCGCGTCCGTCGCTGGTTCTCAGGGGGGGCAAACGTGGGGGGGCCTTCCCAAAGGGCGTCCGCCATGAGGTTGTCCGGAGCCAGTTCCCGGTCTTCGTGACAACCGACGCAGCCCTGGTAGAAACGGTTCTGCGCCCAAATCCAGCCGCAGCTCCGCAAATTCATGCCGTGTTCGTCGACAAGCTGAATCTCCAAAGGTACTCCGCCCGGAACCTTGACATAGAAGGATCCATCCGGGTGAAGGGGGATCTCGCCCAACAGTCGGCGGACGGCTCCCCCAGGGGCCGCGGCTTCGATGGCCGGATCGCTCGACGCGCAATGGTCGGTCCTGGGGACTCCCTCAAGGAATCTCACGCTCCGGGCGACTCCGGCGGGGATCTGGCGATCCTTCGGGAGGTCGCTGATATTCACGTTGAGGCAATAAAGTGTCCCGTGCGGGTCGTGGTCGTCCACCACCGAAGAACGCCCGTCCGGTTCCGGCCTGGGGGCGACGATGCTGGCGTGAAAATCATGATACCGGGGATCGTCGAAGAGCGGCGTCCATTCTCCGTCGGCGATTTGCAACACCCCGACGGCATGAGAGGCCGATCCGTCGCGCGGGCGCCGAGAGACCAAGACCTTTCCGTCCGCGAAAAAGGAGGGCGAGTGATAAACGAAATCGGCGTCCGCTTTGAGAACGGCATACGTCGCCAGCGGGCGACGCAGGTCCACGGCCGCCAAGTCCCCCGCGCCGTCCCAGGGGGCGACGTCGGATTCCACGAAGATCAATTTACCCAGAAGGCCGCGCGGGACCGGGGCCGCCATGCGTTTGCTGAGTTTACCGACATTCCCACACATGGGCATGACGTCGGTTCCGTCGGTATTGACCGCGAAGAGGTCGATCCATCCCTTCAATCCTCGGGCTAAGCTGTTTCTCCGCCAGGCCGAATAGACGATGCGGCCGTCCGGCAAAACGCTGGGGTCGAAGTCGCGCGAAAGGTTCGCCGTGAGTCGCCGCACCTGCGTGCCGTCGGGAAGGCAGGAGTAGAGACGCGTTGCCGGCAAGGAACATCCCTCGCTTCGGATGTCGGGCAATTCCCGCACAAAGCTGACCAAGGTCCATGCCTCGTCCACGGATCGAAAAACGAATTTCCCTTCGATCTCCGCTTCTCCGGTGGGAGTCGCCGGTGAATGCGATTGCTTGGGCGGGGGCGCCATCGCAACCAACAAAAACTGGCGAGGGAGATAGCTGGGTTGGCGGCAGTTTCCCAGGTCTCGGGTGATTTGGCGGACCTCGCGCGTCGTCAAATCCAGCTCGTAGATGTTCCACGGTTCGGCTTCCTGCCGCTTTCCCGAAAACAACAAGAGCCGCCCATCGTAGGACAGTTCCGGATCCGCCGCGCTATGAAACTGGGAGACCAGGACCTCCGGGTCTCTTCCAGGCTGCAAGAGCACCAGGCGTCCGCGCTCCAGATAGTCTTCCGCCGCCAACTCGGGCTTGGCCGGCGGATCCTTCTCGCACGGGCTGGGAAAAGGGACTTGAACAAGGACGACGGCATGGGGCAAACGATCCCAACTGTGAAGGTCGTTCGCTTGCAGGTCGACGCGAGAGTCGGGAAATATGCCAACGGCAACCAGAAAAAAGAAGGAGATGATACAGGCTTTTACTTTCATCAAGATATCCGCCGAGAAGTGCCGGTTCCTCGCCCGTGATTGAAGATCACACGATGAAGAGGGCGAACCGCTTGCAATCGTGAATCCCAAAAGCTGGGATGCATCGCGAACGTTGTGCTTGATTCTCGCATGCACGGATCGCACTGTTTCGGATAATATACAATTTGTCCCCCAACCTTCAAGCATTTTGTTAACGCAACGC
>JAAZNR010000105.1 GCA_012798155.1 Thermogutta sp.
CCCCAGCCACCCACACGGCCGGACAAGCCGGCAGTGGCACCCGCCCGACCCCAGCCACCCGGCCGATGGAGGGCCGCGCTCGCGCGTTGCGCAATAGGTTTTCGTTTTGCACAAATCCTGAGAGCCACCAGCGTAAGCTGGTTGTGGCAGCGCTGCGAAGCCGCCCGGCTGGGGGCTGCGCTCCGCTACGACCCCAGCCACCCACACTGCCGGACAAGCTGGCAGTGGCACTCATGCTCGACGCCGGGGCGGAGGCCAGCGCCGGGGCCTTGTCCCGCGTTTCCGCGTACTCTTCGGCGGGATACGTCTCGAGGTCCACGCAGGGGCTTGGGGGGCGATAGGAAGGCGGCCGGCGGACACCGGCGACTCCCGGGTCTCCTCCTACGTCTCGTCGCAGGGCTGGACGGCCTTTTTGCGGGCGAGACGGCGCTGCCGGCGTTCCGGGCGGGTCGGCTCCTGAACCGTATACATTCCCCAGTGCAGGGCCTCATCCTGCGAATAACTCTTGCCCAACAAGCCGGCGATGCCGGCCTTGGCCATCTCGTAGCCGAGGTAAAAGGCGGTGCGGGCGTCCACGGAGCGTTTGGCGGCGGCGGCCGCCTCCAAGAGCTGCTCGAATACGTCGTAGGCGTCGTCGCCGCGGATGTCTTGGCCGAAACCCAGGACCCGCAACTCCCGCCCCGAGACGAATACCCGCGGCGAGGGGTCCGACAAGCGTGCCGCCAAGTCGTCGATGAATTCGCGATGATCGGCGGGCTGAGGGTCGCGGAGCATGGCCAACTGATAGTCCAAATTGCGGATGGAGATTCCGTAGCGGCGGGCCGCGAACGTCAAACGGCGAATCCAATCGCATTCCCGGACGGAGGTCCTGGCCGTATTGACGCTTTGCGTGGTGAGCACGAATCGGTAGCCCAATTCCTCGGCCAGACCGAGCATCAAAAGCAGCATGGGGGCGGAATCGGCGCGACTGTGGATCAGCAAGGGGCACAAATCCACGCTCAACTCGGCGTCTTCCCACTTGGCGGCCGCCTCGTAGAGCTGGAAGATGCTGGGGGCGAGGCCCATCCCGACGGGCGTCACGCAGATCTGCAAAATCCAGGGCACCTTGTGCCGTTTCAGCCACAGGATCTTGTCGTCCACGCCGGCCCAGGTGCCGGGGAGGTCCGGCGTCACGACGGCGACGGACTTGTGGCGTTTCCAGAGTTCGGCGGTCTCCAGGCAAAAAGGCTCGACGTAGTCGGCACCGGCGGTGATGGCGGCCTTTTGCACGTCGGGCAGCGGGCTGCGGACCCAGACCCGATGCCCCGCCGCGACCAACGATTGGATGATTCCCTTGGCGGCCGGCCAAGGCTCGCGATCCTCGTGCGAAAGGGCGACCACGTCCGCCCCGTCGTGAAGGAGGGATTCGGCCTGCTGGTGAATCAGCGGGCGCGAGTACCGCGAGGCCTCTTTGATGACCGCCGCCAGCCGCAGACGATAATCCTCCCCCACGGCCGCGGGGCAATTCTTTTCCCGAAAGTAGCGGGGAAGATCATGCAGATCGCCGGGACCGCGTTCCACGCGGCACCCCGTCCGCGCCTCCAGAATCTCGCAATCCCCCCGGCAATGGCCCGGCAAGAGGATGCGTGTCGTGGCTTCGGGGACCTCCAGCCGGTCGGCCACCCACTTCGTGGTCATCAGGGCGGCGATGGTGATCGGCATGACGGCCACGCTGTACTGGAAATCGAAACACTCCGCGAGATCGGGCAACATGCGGCGGAGGGCAGGCTCGGCCAAGCGTCCCGTCACGAAGAGATAGTGTTCCGAAGGCATGTTGGGCGGCTCCTCGAAGAATTGGGCCGGCTACGAACGATTCGGGCCGGCGGCTACGAACGATTCGGGGAAAACCTCGGGGTCGGGCGAGGCGGCGGCTCCCGGACGCCCCGGCAGGCCGACCGGGGATTCGCGCGCCGGGCGGCGGGCGCCTTTTGGAAAAAAGGCGTAACCGCCGCGAAATTGTCGCTTAATTTATCTTATGCTGAAAGGGATATTTTGGCTCAAACAAAAAACAAAGAAGTGAGATTTTCTGCTCCAGTAAAGCCGGATTTCGGCTCAAATAAACAAGTGAGATTTTGACTCAAGCGAAATTCGGCCGGCGAGCCTTTGTTGTCCACCCGCCGAACGGGGGGCCGTAACTGGTCTTGTGGAAACTAGGGGGGGCGGGTAACCTACCCGCCGACCGCCCAATCCTAGCTCGGGTCGGCCGTGCCGTGAGCCGGCTTCGCCCGCGGCCGCGGCGGAAACCGCGGCGGAAACAAGCCATGAATCGGGCGAGCCGGCCGTCGCGGCGCCGTCGCCCCTATCGCGGCCTATTTGGCAAGGATGCCGTTTCGCTATGAAGTCTCTCGCAAAGTGCCTCACGACTGCCATTATCGGCCTGCCCGCCCTGGTCGTTTGGAGCGGCTGTTCGCTTTGGTCGCGGGGCGACGCGGCACGCCGCCTCGACGACGCCACCAGCGAAAAGGCGGACATCGTCGGCGATTTGGCCGTGCCCTACGGCCTGCATCCCATTCCTGTGGAGGCCATCGGGCTGGTCACCGGCCTGCGAGGCACGGGGAGCGACCCGCTGCCATCGCCCGAGAGGCAATACCTCCTGGCCGAGATGCAGCGCCGCGGCGTGGATTCGCCGAACACCGTGCTGGCCTCGCCCGACACGTCCCTCGTCCTGCTCC
>JAAZNR010000806.1 GCA_012798155.1 Thermogutta sp.
CCCCAACCCTGTTCGTAGTCGGGCAAGGTTTCCAGATCGGTCAAGGCCCCCAGTCGCCACGCCTCCACGCCGCCCGCCCCCTCCAGCCACATCTGAGCGAATCGGAGGTAGAAGCCGGCCGCCTCGGCGCGATTGTCGTCTTGATCGGCCGCCGGCATCGCCTGCCGCATCAATTGCAGGGCACGGACGCGGTCCCTCTGGAACGAGTTGGCAACCTCGCCGCCGCCGCGATGCGGGCCCCGCCGGTATTCCCCCGCGATCAGAAATCCCTGGTGCGGCAATTGCCGGTACAACTCCGCCGCCGCCACGAGGAACCGCCAGTTCCCGGCCTGGGCTTCGACGCTCTGCTCGATCAAGGCGTCGATCTCATCCATGCGATTCAATCGGGCCAAGCACTCCCATGCGTAGGGCAGGTCCTCGCACACCGCGCGGGCATCCCGGGCGGGCGCCGTCAGCAGGCGGTGGAAGATGTCGTAGGCCTCGCCGTAATTTCCTTCTTTCAGTAATTGAACGGCTCTGGCTCGTTGTGCCGACTCTTCCACGGATACCTCCTCCCCCGTCAACACCGTTGACAAGCCGGCCGCGACGCCGCCTTCCCGCAGCGCCCACGGTAGCAGGGCACCGCCCGCCAGCATGAACGCCAAAACCAGCACCACCTTGCCGCCTCGAGACATGCCGGATCGAACCATGGACCGGGACCTCCGTCCAGTGAGGGGACACCGCATCAGACGCATCCTTGAGCGAAACCCTACGGGTGGCGAAAGCGAACAGCCGTCTCCCAACGCCGCGGAAACGGGGTGACATGGGCGAGATAAGCAACGATGTCTTGTAATCCGTGGTCTTCACCCGCGTCAAGCACCCCCTGCCGCGCCGGCAATGCGTCCGGAGAGGGAGAGTCGCGCCTTGGCGGCGCGGCGGAATCGATATCCGGCGGCATCGATATCCGGCGGCACTGTGCGGCGACGTCGGCAATCAACAATAAAGACGCCTCGAGCGCGGCGAAAGTTCCGAAAGCCGCTTGCGTGAGGGTCCAGCGACCCTGCCGAATGGAGGGCCGCGCCGCACTGCCGGGCAAGCCGGCAGTGGCACCCACGCGACTGGGGGCTTCGCTCCGCTACGACCCCAGCCACCCTGGCAGTTCCCAGCCACCCTGGCAGTCCCCAGCCAACCTTACGTATCTTCCTCCGCGCCCTCTGCGTCCTCTGCGTTTCAAAAGCAGCCTCCGCGTTTCAAAGCCGGACCGGGGGGGTTACACCTTGAAGCGGTAGCCCACCCCGCGGACCGTTTCGATGTAGCGTCCGGCGACGCCTAGCTTGCGCCGCAGGGCGGCGATTTGGACATCGACGGCCCGATCCGTGACCACATTTTCCTCGTGGTGCACGGCATCGGCGATCTCCGCCCGGGTGAAGACCTTGCCCGGCTTGGAGATGAGGATTGCCAGCACACGGAATTCCATGGGCGTCAGCACGACCGGCTTGCCGTTGACCGTCACGGCGTGCCGTTCGCGGTTGACCGTGATTTCGCGGATCTGAATGA
>JAAZNR010000807.1 GCA_012798155.1 Thermogutta sp.
CTGCGATTCGCTCTTGACCATAGCATCCGTGTGGTGCTGGCGGCCGAGTGTCAATTGCGAGCGGCCGTGCGCTCGCTCTATCAACAAGCGGAAAGCGGCGGGAGCCAGGAGGCGATGCGGGACAGTGCCGGGCGGGCGGCAAGCGAGGAGGGAGGGATCGATTTCGTGCAGATGCCGGAAGCCGCGGAGTCCGTGACGGCTGCGGCCTTGCCCGTCGATCCCGACAGTCCCGACGTCACCCGAGCCATCCAATCGTTGCTCGGGGAAGCAATTCGGATCGGGGCGCAAAGAGTCGTCTTGGCGCAGTTCAAGAATCGCGTCAAAGCGGCCTTTCGTGTCGATGACGGGATCGTCACGCGCTCGGATCTGCCGCCGGATTTGTTGCTTCCCGTGGCGGTTCGCCTGATCGCCATGACCAATTTCTTTGGTTGGATCAAAGTCGTGGTGAGGAGCCGGGAGCGGCGCCTTCGCCCGCATTGCCGCAACACGCCGTACGGTTTGTCGGTGCTGCTGGAGTGTTCGGGCGAGGCCGAGGCGGTGACCGAGGCGGCTCGCGAACGCGCGGTCCGTTTGAGTTTGCCGTTTCACGACCTTCAGGACGTACACATCCCGGCGGACGTTTTGGCGGCCGTGCCGGCCGACATCGCCCGCGATTACACGATCCTTCCTCTCAGCGTTCGGCAAGACATGGTCACCGTGGCGGTGGCCGAACCGCGCAGCCCCCAGGCCCTCGACGACCTGCGGTTCCGGCTCAATCGGCCCTTGGAGCCGGTCTTGGCGCCGGAAGGCCGCTTGCGGATGCTGATCGAACGGCTGTACGGGCCGACCGATCCCGAAGCCTTGACGCTGATCTTGGCCGAGTTATCCCAGAATATTCCGCCCGGGGAATGGTCCGGCAAGCAGCCTCGAGTCGATCGTCCCGCTCCTCCCGAGGGGCATCCCGCCGAAGCCGTCTTCGCGTATCTCCGGCAATGCGCGAGCGACAAATTGCTCGATCTGTTCGAGGATATTCGGCGACGGCCCAAACTGTGCACGCGAGCGGGCGACAAATGGGGGCTGGACGTCGTGATTCCAAGATCGGAAATGCTGGCAGTGCTTCCTTCTCCCGCGCGGAGCTATCTGGAAAGCCGGTTCTGGGGCTTGCGAGAGGCGATCATCTCCCATTTCCTGCGGATGCTCGGCAGGTATCCGGAACTTATGCCTATCGTGCTGAGTTACGCCTTGTACGTGGGGGCATGTCGATTGGCGGAAAGCGAGCGCGGCGTCCCGTTCGATCCCGTTCTCTTGTTCGACGAATGGTTCAACTTCCTGTTCTGCTGTATCGTCAAACAGAATCCCGGCATCGACACGCACGCCGCCTTGCTGAATCAGCTTGCCGGGCAGGGGGAGGAACTCATCCGGCGGATTACGGCCCTGGTGGAAGATCCCGGCATGATGCCCGACCAGGCGGCTGGAAAGGCATGGTTGGCGCGGCTACGGCGACATACCCCGGCGGACGATGTATTCGACGAGAAGAATCCCGTGGCGGATCACCTGTTGGCCTTGCACGCGGCCAAGGCGCGGCACTACCGTGCCTCGCACATGCTGATCGTAGCGCGGGATGATCGGCTGGAATTCGTCTACCGCATTCGCAACACGGTTTTGGCGGATTACGAGCGGCCCGTCTATTGGCTGATGCCCGTCTTGTCCCGCCTCATCGCGGGGAGCGCGGACGGCGTTTGGCAATGCCCGGCGGGAGGCAAGGCCTCCGCCGCGGAAGTCCGCCTGCACGCGACGCCGGCCGGGCTTGCGGCGATGATCGCTTTTCGCGACGACCCCCGCGCCGTGGAGGCCGCCCAAGCTCTGGCGACCAGCTATAACTGTCGCTTTGTCAAGCTCGCCGCTATCGAGCCGCGGCCCGAATTGCTGCAACGCTTCGACGGGGGAATCGCCCGCCACTTGGGCGTGCTGCCGATCGAGGAAGACCGTGAGGCGGTGGTCGTGGCATCGGCTCAACCGCCCACCGCGCGCCGGCTCCAGCAATTGCAGTTGCTGTTCGATCGCCCTGCCGTGGTGGCGATCGCCGCGGAGGACGACCTCAAGGCGGCCATCTACAGTTGCTATCCCCCGCCGGGCCACATGCAACCCAGCGGCACTGCGATTTATCTGTTGAAGCGCTACGCGGGATTGCTCGACGCCGGCGTGTGATATCGCAGGGCCTTTTGCCGACCGGTACGGACCCGCGGTACAACGCTGAGCCGCTTCCGTGGAACCGTGAGCCTCCGCCTTATTGCTCTCGGCCGACGCCGGGGCTATGCTTGCTCCCTGAAGTTGCCCGTTTACCAAATCGATTTGAACCGAGGAGAAGGCCCATGCGCGCACAAAAGAGTCGGCCCGCAAACATCCAGGCTCGTTCCCGTCGCGAGTTTCTCGCACAAAGCGGTGCTTTGGCGGCGGCGTCGGCCGTCACGTTATCCGGCATGGTTCACGCCCACGTCGCCGAGGACCCCGCGATCCGCCTGGCTTTGATCGGCTGCGGCGGCCGCGGAACGGGAGCAGTGGGAGACGCCTTTTCGGTGCCGGGGGCGCCGGTCCGGCTCCACGCCATGGCGGACCTCTTTCGGGACCGATTGGAAGGCAGCCTGAACGCACTGCGGACCAACTTCGCGGACCGCGTGGATGTCACGCCGGAACGGTGCTTCGTCGGTTTCGACGCCTACAAGAAGGCCATCGACGAACTGCGACCGGGCGACATCGCCGTCTTGGCCACGCACTCGGTATTTCGGCCGCTGCATCTTGAGTACGCCGTGCAAAAAGGGGTCAACGTGTTCATGGAGAAATCCTTCGCGGTGGATGCTCCCGCGAACCGCCGTCTGCTTCGGGCGGCCGAGGAATCGGAGAAGAAAAATCTCAAGGTCGGCTGCGGTTTCATGTGGAGGCACTCCAAGGCCCGGCAAGCCCTGGTGGAGCGCATCCGCGAGGGTGCGATCGGCGACGTGCACACCCTGCGGATCTACCGCGTCCACGGGCCGGTGTACGTGCCCAAGCGGGCGCCCGACCGCAACCCGATCGAGTTCCAGATTCGTGCCGCCACCTGCTTCAATTGGGTCAGCGGCGGATTCTTCGTCGATTGGCATTGCCACAACGTGGATCAGGCCTGTTGGGTGAAGGACGCCTGGCCGGTCGAGGCCCAGGCCATGGGCGGCCGATGCTTCGCGGAGGCGGGCAATAATTTCGACCACTACTGCATCGAGTACACTTTCGCCGACGGCGCCAAGCTCTTCGCCTTTTCCCGCCACATGAACCGCTGCTGGGAAACCTATGCCGACTACGTCCACGGGGCCAAAGGCTCGGCCGTGCTGATGGAGAGCCTCAGTCAGCCCAAACCCCGAATCTACAAGGGCCAGCGCATGGAAAAGTCGGAGGTGGTCTGGGAATATCCCGAGCCGGACGTCAATCCGTACCACGCGGAATGGGTAGTGTTACTGGACGCCGTCATGAACGACAAACCGCACAATGAGGCACGGCGAGCCGGGTTGGCCAACCTCGCGGCCTTGATGGGCAGAATGGCGACCCACACCGGACAACGCGTTACCTGGGACGAGGCCATGAATTCCGAGTTCCAGTTTATCGATGACGTGGATCATCTTTCGTTCGAATCGAAGCCGCCGATCGAAGAGGGACCGGATGGAATCTTCCCCTGCCCGATCCCCGGCGTGACGAAAGAAATCTGATTCGCGCTTGCGGCGCGCAACGAAGAGACGTTATGCGCGGTTCCTGGAAACCCGCGCGACGGAAGACGTCTGAATTGCGATCGCGGCCGCCGCGATTCCGCCGCGACCGCGCCCTGATTTCACGACCCGGCTTCAGAAGCCGACGCTTTCAGCCATTCGCTGATCCAGGCCGCGACGTCCTCGGCGTGCGTTTCCACCTTCACCGCCTTGTCGATGTGAAGAATGCGGCCGTCCATTCCGATAATAAACGTCCATCGCTTGGCGTAGGCGTCGGGGCCGTCGACCACCCCGTAAGCCATCGCGGTTTTTCGAGTCGGGTCGCTCAAGATGGGGTACTTGACTCCAAGAGACTCCGCGAACCGACGGTTGTCCTCCGGCGTATCTATACTGGCTGTGAAAAATGCCACCGGCAAGGCCTTCAGCGAATGCCCTCGAGTGGCGAAAGACTTGCACTCTCGCGTGCACCCTGGAGTAAAGGCCTTGGGGTACCACGCAAGAACCACGATTTGTTTGCCGCGGAAGTCGGAAAGCCGATAGGTTTTGCCGTCGCTCCCCTTGAGCGCGAAATCCGGGGCCGGGTCACCGACTTTGAGTTCTTTGCGAACGGGGGGATTGCCGGGGCCTTCGGCCCACGCAAGCCCGGCCATTGCGAAGAGCAGTAACGCAATAGAGATATTCGACATTGCCTTAGCGATCGCCATGGTTTCTCTCACTTAACACTCCGGAATCGTGCACTTACCGGCATCTTTTCGCACGAGGACGGGCGCCCTCGAACCGGCCGCGAGAATGCAAAGCTTGGAAAGTTTCTCCGGTCGACGACTGAACTGGCAAAATGGTTTTACTTCAATACGCCATTTGTAACTGTGTGAATTATACGCGCGTACCGAAAAAGACCAGGGGCGAGCGGAGCCGTATCTTCGCGACCGCCGCGCGGGTCCCCGTTTGATACTCTGAACGAAAGGCCGGACCAGGGGTGCCGTGGGGTTTCCTTGGCCGATTGCGCGGCGGCATAATCTTTCCACTTGATCTTTCCACGGCCGGTATCTTTCCCCGACCGGTGGTGAAGTGGCGCTTTTTCGACCGATTGCAGGTGCCCGCAACTTGCGACCGCGGGCGGAACTCGTTAGGTTAATGGTTTCTGGGACAGTTTGAGACCTTGTTGGACGGTTCGGAAGTGAGGAGAAAACTCGGCCGACTACGTTCAAGCGGACGCGGTTTTGCGGGCGGTCTGGGATCGGGACGAGGTGTCGGTCCAAGCCTTGTCTTCGCCGCGGGCGGACTCAGGGGTTCGGCGCGCCAAGAGGGGATGATTTGAGACGGCAATGCGGCCGGAACGTGCTCCGTTCGGCCTTTGCGGGTTCATACCTCTCTTCCCTCCGCCGATCTCGTAGCCCGGTTCGCCGGTATTTCGCCGCGGAGGTTGGCTTTCCCTGGGCAGGCCGGCACTTCGGCATGGGTTTGGACCGGCGGTTGGGCATGCGGCGGGCACAACGTCCCGGGACCAACGCGCCTTGGTTATTGAGGTTCGCGC
>JAAZNR010000808.1 GCA_012798155.1 Thermogutta sp.
GATATGGTGCCAAAAGTTGTAACGCAACACGTTTCCGCGGATGACCGGATCGCCGAACATATCGATTCCCGACTGATCGTCCGATTCGTATACCACGCTGTGGACCTCATTCAGCTCCACCAAATGATCGAATCCGCCGAGGCGAATTCCGTGGTGCGGCGAATCATGGAAGAGATTGTGGCGAATGACGTTGCCCACGCCGTCCATGTTGACCGCCGGTGCGTAATTGCGGTCCACGCGGGTGAACTCGTGAACATGGCAGTTTTCCACAAAAAGGCCGCCGGGCGTCAGGGTCGCAACATCACCGCCGCGGGCGATCACGCCGCCGGCACCGAGGGTCACGAGATCGCATCCCAACAGGCCGTGTCCCCGACCGCCGAGCATGACGGCCCCGTTCGTGCCCAGTCGAGCCAACGTGCAACCGGCGACCAGCACATTCTCGCCGCCTTCCACGACGACTCCTTCCGCGCGGCCGCATTCGAATGTTAGGCCGCGGAGGACGACGTGGCCGGCGTTCCGCATGTGAACGAACGACTTGGCCAACACGGGGAACTTGACTTCGGCCTGCGATAGATCGACCGGCGGATATAAATACAGCATGCCGGTCTTGCGATCCAAATACCATTCGCCGGGCGCGTCGATCGCCTCCAAGGCGTTGAAGAAGTAGTAGGGCATGCCTTCCGCAAAACCGTAGTTGGAGGGCATGGCGGTCTTCAGTCGCCGAGTTTGCGGGTCGATATGGGCCACGCGAATCATGTGACCCGCCCAGAGATAACGCCAATAGCCGAACAGCCAGAGATCATCCGCCGACCAGGCGGCCGGCTCGGGATCGATTTCGAACTCGGCGGGCGAGGATCGGCCTTCTTCTGCGAGAGGCGTGGAGAACGCTCGGGTCTTGACGAATCCGTCGTTCGGCCAACGTGCCAGGGTGCCGGGCACATTGTTGATGTAGAGATCGACCCAGGGATTGGCCGGATAGCCCGCCAGACCAAAGCCCCGTTTTTGGATTTCCCCCAAATCCTGAACTCCCGCCGCCGCCATGTCGAGCTGAACTACCTTATCCCGCGCGTTTTCCGGCAGCCGAGCGAGGATCTTGGGGTCTTGCACGGGCGAAAAACCACGGAGCACGACGCCGCCGGTAAACACCGGTTTCTCGCCTTCGGCGGCCTGATAGATGACCGGCCGGCCCTCTTCTCCCGAGTCCTGCTCTTCCAATTCCCAGGCGGTTGTCCTGGGATAAAGGCCGCCGCGAATGACGACGGCGACACCGCCCTCCGGCAGGCCCGACCCGGTTTTAAGCCGGCGAACGGCATCGCGCGCGCCCTCGAGCGTGGCCAAGGGCCGGTCCGCGGTGCCGGGCGAAGCGTCGTTGCCGTCAGGGGCCACATAAAGCCGAGTTGTGGGTCGAGGGAGCGTGACCCGCGTGCGGTGCTCCAAGGGATCCCGGGGAGGCAAGCCGCGGGCAACACGTTCCATGGCGGAGGCCGCCTCTTGAGCCTCCCAGCGATGGAGCGGGATAAGGCGGGCATCTTTCGCGAGAGCCTCGTAGGCTTGCTCGGCGGCGGCGAAATCTCCCGCCTGTTCGTATGTGGATGCCCAACCCAGCAACGCCAGGCTCCGCAACTCCGGGGGCGCGTTCGTATCGTCCGCGACTTCGCGGTAACGGGCACGGGCGGTATCCCAATCGCCGCCGGCCCGGCTGCAATGGGCGAGCTGCAAGCGGACTTCCCAAGCCGGGAGGCCCTCTTCCGCTTTGAGGGCGGCCAGTTGCCGGTAGTAATCTTCGGCCGGCCCCGTCTTGCCCTCGACCAAGGCGGCCTCGGCGGCGGAATCCAGCAGGTTTTGCCGATCCTCGTCGCTCCACCCTTGTTGCGCAAGGAGAGCTTGGTACACGTCAAGCGGTGCGCAAGCCCAATGGATATTCTTCATCTGCACCACGAGCATCCTCGCCGCGGCGTCGCGGAGGATTGCGGGCACTTCCGGGTCTCGCATCAGGGCAATGAATTCCTCACAGGCCTCCGGCAATCGTCCCTGGAGACGCCTTGCCAGGGCCGCGCCGAACTTGGCGCCGGCAGCCACGGGGGTGCCCGTCGCGGTTTCCGCCGCTGCCTGGAACTCGTTCCGCATGGTTTGCCAATCTCGGCGTGCCGCGGCATCGGCCGCTTTCCCAAGGCTCTCCGCCGACGGCCCCGTGGGGACGGCCTCCTGTAAGGCGTGCGCCAGAATTTCGGCCGGCGACAGCGGACGGGAGAACCCCGCCAGTTCATCGACTTCCATTTGCAGCGAACCGATCCCGGCGTCGGCGAAACCGAGGGTGAAGTTGGGGGCCTTCGGCGGCGTATATGGGCCGCCATATTCGCCCGCGGCGATCAGAATCCCATTCCAATAGAGCCGCATTTCCCGCGTGTCCCAGACTGCGGCGATATGATGCCAAACCGAGTCCGGAATGGGAACCACACCGGAAATGCCGACGGCATTCTGCGGCTGCGGCCGACCGATCTCGAAGTGTATCCGCATATCCGGATAGTCGCACCAAACGCGGAATCCCTCCCAATATCCGTTGCCCTGGGCGAATACGGCGCCGTTGGTGCGACCGTTACCTAATTCCTTTCCCTGTCCTAACTTGCGAAACACCACTTCCACCGTAAAACCTTGGTCGGCGGGGAGGAGCGTGGTTCGCATCGGTTCGGCGTCCAGCGATATCGCCTTGGCCGCGGGGTCTCGTCCGATGGTCAGGACGGGCGGAGTTCGGCCCTCGAACCGCAAGAGGTCGCGGTTCCCGCCCAGGCTCGCGCTCGCCCGCCCTTCCGGCGAGAAATCCTCGAATGAATAGAGCCAGACCAAGCCGGGCGTTTCTTGGAGGCGATCTTGGTGACGCCTCCAGGGGAGAGTTGCCGAGCCTTCCTGTCCTGAAACCATCGGCGGGGATAGTCCGATCAAACAGAGAATGAGGCAGACGACCGGTTTTACGGCAGGAACGAAACCCGCGGGATAACGTCCGGTCGCGGACAACGGCACGCCCCTGATAATTGACGCCGCCGGTGTCGATTGCAGTTGGTGGCTCATCACGTGATTCTCTTGTCCGGGATCGATGGTTGGTTTATTGCAACAGGTTTTGCGGCCGCTCGATCGCGGTCGTCCGGGAGCCGCACCATCTTCCTTTTCAACCAGTCCGCGAGGTTGGGCGGGCAACCGAAGCACTCGAAGGAATGCCGCCGACCGGCCGCTACGAAGTCGAACCCACCGGTACTGTGCGTTAGGTCGTGAATCGGTCACGATCAAAATCGACGTCTCGGCTCAGAGGCCGAAACTGCTCGGCCTCCTCTTGCCACATCGGCGACTCCGCGCCGGGCCGATACGGCACGGCCTCCAGGAAGGCTCGGATTTCCCCGTACACCCATCTTTGCTCGTCCTCATTGGTGCAACCAATGGGCAGTTTACCATTCTTGTACACGATTTCCACAACCTGCGGCGTGAGAACCGTGTTTACTGAGCCGGGGCCTTCCTGCCGGGAGGCGGGCACCGCTTTCAGCCGGACCGTTTGCACTTGGTCGCGCGAGATGCTCCAACGCCAAGAGAACAAAAATGCCTTGAGGCGGGTCATCAGCGTGGAGGCGTCGAGATACACCAGGCGCGATACGGTCATCGCCCAAAGACAGCCGCCCAGCATAGCGAACCCCACCAGCCAGAAAGGAATCGAAAAACATGCGAAAAGGATGTTTTCCAATCCCATGCGACCGCCGAACAGTCCCAAGGCCCCCGCCGTCCAAAAGGCGATGAAAGCGAGCCAGAACACGGCGAAGCCCATTACGGGCAGGAGCCCCAATTGGAAGCCCATCGGGGGAATGTAAAGGAACAGCTTGTCCGGTCGCCTTTCAATCAGGATTCGGGCGTCCATCGGCCGTTCGACCGGGCTGTCGAAAACGGGCATGGCCGGGCCGGCCAAAGAAGCCGCAGCCTGTCGATTGGCTATTTCCGGGACTTGAAACAACTCATTGCAGTTCCGGCAGCGAGCCCAACCGGTGGAAAGATCGACATCTTCGACGGCGATGTCGGTCTCGCAATTGGGACAGATCACCTTCATGCGATATTCCCGCGTTAGGATAGGGGCTGTTGCCCACGTTTGGGGCATTATCCCTTTACGTTAGGGGTTCGTCAAAACCCGTCGAGGCGGGACTCGGTTTTTCCTTACCACGGGACTTTTGCAAATTGTGGTGACAAGTTCTCATCCACATTGGAAGAGGGTTGATGGTGATGGCAATTAGCCGCGAAAACGGCTTGCCGTGACTGCCCAACTTCACCAAGCCCTCACCCGCTGCCCCTCTCCCCGGGGGGGTGCAGTTTGCAAAAGTCCGGATTCCAGATGATTCCGAACGGCGGGGGCGATGAGGATACCACAACGGCCGCCGGGACCCCGTCGGAACCGCCGAACATCATGAATGTTCTTCGCGCCGTGGCGGTGTCGATGCATCCTCGATTCCGACAACAGAGGGGCATTGGACGGAGGGGCATTTCCGGTCTTTGCCGCAACGGCTCGGTCTGCTATCATGCCCGACGGTGGACTCCGGTTCGATAGCGTTGCGCCCGTTCGGTGCCGACTTTTTTGCCATTTCGTCAAGGAGGACGAACATGGAGACGGTCAAGACGATTGCCGTTCTCGCCGTCCTGCTGGTGGTGGGTTATCTCGGTTATCAAGCGGTGACGAAGCCGCCGAAGGCCCCGCCCCCCGGTGGGCAGGCCGC
>JAAZNR010000809.1 GCA_012798155.1 Thermogutta sp.
GGCACCCCCGCCGCGCCCGCTCCCGCCGGGGAGCCGCTCGCTTCCCCGGTTGCCTGAGCGCCGGTCGCCGCCTGGGCAGCCGCTTCCGCGGCCTGTTTTTGCGCCTCTTCCCGTGCCAATTTCCGCTCCGATTCCGTCTTGGGCTGCCAGACAAACTCGATCACGAAATCGAAGCGTTTCAGTTCGATCACGCCGGGGATGGTCAGGGTCCCAGGGGCGCCCGGCGCGCCCGTACCCAAAGCCCCCGTGGTCCCGCCGGCGATCAAGCTTCCGCTGGGAATGCCGGTCGGTCCCGTCGTGCCGGTTCCCGTGGCCGATGCGGACGGCCGCAGGTTCGGGTCCATCACTCGCACGGGGTAAGTCCTGCCCGGGTTGATGAGGCACGGAAAGCCGATGCCGAGTTCCTGGGGGGTCAACCATTCACCATTGACGAAGAACGGGCCGGTCTCGAGATTCTTGATCAGGGTGTTGCGAACGTACTCGGCGCCTTGATTGGTCCGCGCCTTGTCGCTGTTGTGGTAATGGTAGCCGGTCAAACGGATGACGTAACCGGCGCCCGTCGGCCCGGGTATCGACGGCGGGGGCGGCGCCACGGCCGCTCCGTAGGGCGAGGCGCCGGGATACATCGACTCGCTGCCGCCATAGGGCGACGACGTTCCATAGGGCGACGACGCGCCATAGGGCGAAGAACCTGCCCCGCCCATGGCCGGCGCCGCCGGCGCGACCGCCGCCGGTGCGGCGGGCTGCGCAGGGGTTGAACCGGCCGAGCCTTCCGCTCCCTCCTCGCCTTCGGGAACCTTGTACCAACCGCCCGTTTGCTGCCACCACAGGGAAAGATCTTCCCAACGGTTGGCATCCAAGCTCGTGATGTGGATTTCCTCGCGGGACTCCAGCGCCTCGGCCTGCTGCTTGGGGTCTTCCGTGGCGGCGGCATCCGTCTCCGCGGCGGCCTGAGCGGCCACGGCTTGGGCCTGCAAACGATATTGCGGCAGGGCCTGATTGACGGCCGTCAGAAGCTCCAGCCAAAGCAACCGGCCCTCCACGTTTCCGGTCAGATTCTCGCCGATGGCCTTGATCCGGTCGAACTCGCTTTCCACCGAGGCCAAGTCTTGCTGGTGCCGCTTGGCCGTATCGACGACCTGCTTGGCCCGCTGTTCGGCCGAGCCGAACCGATTGGGCGACACGCTGCTGAGGGCCAACGACGAGGCCGCGAAACTTACCGTGCAGCCCAGCAGGAGCGTGGCCGCCGCCGCCAATGCCCAGGGCTTCTTGGCGCGGATGAAGCGGTCCTTGACCACCTCGTCGGGCAACATGTTGATTTTCATGTACGCCCGGTCGATGCCTTGCAACGCCAGCCCGTAAACCACTCCAAAGCAAGAAAGGTTTTCCCGGAAACCGGCCGCCTCGACGACCTCGTTGCCGACCATGTGCGGGAAGGAGTCGACCCGCTCGATGGGAAAACCCAGACCCTTTTCGATGTAGCCGCGAAGTCCCGGCAGCTTCATCGGGTTTCCCAAGGCGATCCCTCTGCTGATCTCCGCCGACCGCTCGATGCTGCCGTAATAGCTGATGGAGCGTTGCAGCTCCGACAGCAGTTCGGAGAAGACCGGCCGCATGGCCTGGAAAACGGCCTTCGAGTCGGGGTGCGACGTGGGATTCCTTTTGAGGTGCTCCGCCTTCGAGAACGTCAGCTTCAGCTCCTTGCTCAAGGCCTTCGTAAAATGGTTTCCGCCGAGCGGAATGTTCCGCTGCCAAACGCGGTAGCCGTTGGTGATCACCAGGTCCGAGCTGTCCGTTCCCATCGAGAAAATGCAGAGCGACGGCGGCGGGTTATCCGGATCGTAGTCGTCCGGCGGCGGCAAATCGTCCATCGCGTCGAAGCGCGCGTAGTTGAACAGGGCCAAGGGGCTGAGCTGGATGACGTCGACCTCGATTCCCAGCTTGCGGAACGGCTCCAAGGCGGCATCGATCTGATCGCGCTTGAGAGCGAACAAGCCGATCGTGGAACCCAGCGCGAAACTGCTTTCCTCGCTTCCCACGTCCATCCGCTGGTAGCGCCAGACCACGCTGTCGAGGTCGTACGGGATCTGCTGCTTGGCCTCGAATCGGACGACGTCCACCAATTTGCTCAGCTCGACCGGGGGGAGCCTGATGAAGCGCGCCAGCCCGGTCGCCCCGGAGACGGAGATCGCGACCTTGTGCCCGCGAACCTCGTTGCGGGACAAAAATTGCTTCAGCGCCGTCTCGATCAAGCTGGGAGGGTCGGCCGCCGGCTGCGTCAACAGCATCGGGTATTCGATGTAGTCGAAGGCGTCGGCCTGCACGATGTTGGGGGTCTCGGTCGGGCGAAGACGCAAGGCCTTCAAGGACGCGTTGCCGATATCGATTCCCCACGCGGATTCCTGTTTCGCCATGATCTGCTACCTCAGCCGTTGGACGGCGCGGCACGGATTGAATCGCCTCAGCCGGCTCGATACTCTCTCGCCGGAGACTGTAGTCATAAATTTTTCCGGATCGTGGATTCCAACGCCGCCGTTGAGACGATGCGCCGCGGACCGGACCGGAAATCTTGTGAGTAGTTCGTGTTGCGGAACGGTTCCCGAGACGCCTATCTTCCGCTCTTCCCCCGCACGTGGAACCTTGTCTGAAGTGGAAACGGAAACGAAACCGAAATGTGACGAGAATACGGTTACTCCACACCCTAATTTATCCCCGATTACCCCAGGGTGTCAACTTTCAAATCATCTGCATGGGGGAGTCTTGGGAGCCGGTGGGAGGCACTCCCTTGCCCGGCCGCCGGGGGCCGCCATCGGCGGTTCCCGAATGGCACACGCCCGGGGGTATCCCCTGCCGGATTCGCGACGCGGAATCCGGCGAGCCGGGACACCGCCTTGGTCTCGCGCGACCGGTATGCAGAAGTCGCCGCCAAGCCGGTCCGTTGGGCGCCCCTCACTCGCCCGAAGCGAGGTCTGCCGGGGGCGACGGCCGGTAGAGAAACGAGTTCCAGTATGCCCGATCCACGGCGTAGGGGTCGATGGGAGCATCCGGGGCGAGGTCGGCCGGGAGAAATCCAAAGCGTTGCATCTCTCGGATATAGTGCTGATTCGGCCGGAAGCCGGGCATGTCGAACCGCTTCCCCTCCTGAAGCCGGCGGTGGGCGTCCTCGATCGCGGCCAGCGTTTTTTGATACGCCGGATCCCCCTTGTCCTTGAGGACCGCTTCGCCGCACAGCTCCAATCCGCCCGCCGACCGCGCCAGCGGCGCCCGCAAGATGTAGGATTGCTCGGGTCGATCGAGATTCATCAGCGGTTCCTGGGCACCGCCCCAGCCGCCGTTCATCACGATCCGCCGCTGCGGGCCGTTCGGCGTTGGCACTTCCTTCGAGTGGCACGACCCGCATCGCGCGCCGATCTCTCCCCAGGGGAGATTCACGGGATAGAAGCCGCAACCCAAGGCGGCATAGGTGCCGGGATAGCAGGCGCTGGTGTCGATCCACAACCGGATCGTCTTCACCTCCTGCGGCGACGGCTTGGCGCCGTAGTGGCTGCCGTCCACAAGCTTCATCAAAGGGGCGGCGGCGCTGCCGTAACTATAGGGCGGACGATTGCCTCGCGGCTCGTTCCGCCCGTCCGAGACCAGGCCCCGCACCGTCATCGTCCAATAGCTGATCGAGTACCGCGCCGTGTGATCGCCCGTCAAATCGATCTTCCCCTCGCGTTTGTCGGGGTTGTGGCAGGCCGCGCAATGGCGGTCGAGAATCGGCTGGATGTCGCGCGGGTAGTCCAGCACGGGCGGCACGTCCGTGATGGGTTGAACTTGCGACGGTCGGCGGCGCAAGGCCATCACGTCCGAGACGGGATGCGGCGCGTGGTGGCGGGGTTCGTGACAGCCCACGCAACCGGTCTGTTCCCCCGGCTGCACCGTCACGAAGCTGTGCATGCGTTTCACGGCGATCTCGTTTTCGTCCAGGGCCACAAAGAAAAGGGATTGCAGGGCGGGGACCTTGAAGTTGGCCGACCCGTCCGGTTCCACCGGCACCTCTCCCACGATCTCCGCCAGGGTGAATGAGCCGCCGATCGTCACAGGCTCCATCCCGCCCGAGAAATTCACCGGCTTGGGGAGCTGCTTCAGAATCAGCAGTTTCTTGACGGTTCCGCGCGGCACGCCTTCCATGTTGCGGCCGCGATAAATGTCCTCCAGGACCAGCGTGCCGGTCGGCTGGGAGAGGTCCACCCGCGGCGGAATGACCTGCTCGCGGGGCCGCGCGATCAGCGGTCGCGGTTCGTGGCACTGCAACCGCCCCCGCTCGTTCTCGGGCAATTGATAGATCAGCTCGCTCCGCCCTTGCGAGTCTAGGACGTGCAAACCCTTCGGGCTTGCGGCCAGGAACCAATCCTCGCTGATCGCATACGGATCCTTGAAGTCTCCGCCCTTGCTGATGATTCGAACGGCCGCCTGATGATCCGGGCCGAGGCTGGGATCGACCACCGCCACCGGCCCCAGGTGCTCGGGCCGACCGTGTCCCGGCGACCAGGAAACGACCACTTTGTTGGAGTCGGGAATCGGCTTGGCGTCCAGCATCGCCACGCCGCCGTACATGTTCCCGAAAAAGACCGTCTGGAACGTCCCGTCCGGATTCGCCGTCCAAAGATGGTGAAAGTGGACCTGGCTGCGATCCACGTACTCCCAGCGCATGTAAAGAACCCGGCCGTCCGGCAGCACCCAGGGCGTGTTATCGTGGTCGTTGTTGCTGGAAATGGGGCGGATGTTGCCGCCGTCGGCGTCGCAGCGGTAAAGCACCGCAACGCGGGTGTACCAACAGTTCACGAAACGCCGGCACCGCGATGAGCAGAAGATGATGCCGCCGTCCGGGCAGTAGGTCGGCTCGATGTCGTCGTCGGGGCCGTCCGTCAACTGCCTCAAACCGGTGCCGTCGATGTTGATCTCGTATAAATGAAAGGGGTGCTCGCCGCCCTTGCGGTACGAAAACAGGATTTTTTGCCCATCATAGTGGACCTGCGGATCACGGATGCCGCCGCGAGGATCCTCCAAGATCACGCGGATCTTTCCCGTCCGCAGGTTGAGGGCGCACAGGCGTCCGCCCTCGCCGTAGCCCCAATACACGCCCTCTTCGAACTTGAAACCGAGATTCTTCGGGTAGTCCGAGTGGTCCGCGTAATTGCCGAAGGTGACATACCAGTGATCTCGCCCGGGCACCCGGACGGCAAAGACGATCTCCTCGATGTTCGCCGGCGAGGCGGCCAACATTTCGCTCAAGAGCGGGCCGGGCTTCCATTCGGGCGCCGCCGGAGCGTCGGCCCGCGCCCGCTCGTTGCCGCCCCAAACCGCGATCGCCATCGCCCAAGCCGCGAGAAACGCATGAGCGAACGCCTTCCAGCCGCGGCCTCGCCGGAAGGAAAACGGAGGACGCGACGCATTCGACGGGGCACGCGATGCATTCATCGGACGGGCATGACTCGACATGGAGGGCCTCCCGGGGCTTGGCGGTCTTGTTCATTCCGGTCCCTGGAACAAACTCGAAGGCGTTCTGGGAAGGGCGACAATCCCTTTCGCGCCCTCAGTGTGAATCCGACGATAGCGTGTGTCAACATGGCTCGCCGCACGAGGGGCCGTTGGCGTTGATCTCGGCCGCGGCAGAGCGCGGCCCACCAATTTCCGGCCACGACGGAGCGCGGCCCTCCGGCCCGCGGCGGGTGGGGTGGCTGGGGTCGCAGCGTAGCGCAGCCCCCAGTCACTTCCCAGACGGCACACGAAACGAGCCGGCGGCAGCGGCCACGACCGGCGGGGTGGCTGGGGGGCCGGTGGGGTGGCTGGGGTCGCAGCGGAGCGAAGCCCCCAGTCGCTTCCCAGACGGCACACGAAACGAGTCGGCGGCAGCGGCCACGACCGACCGAGGGCCTCCGGCCCGCGGTTTCTCCCTCCGTGGTCCCCGGTATGCCCTCGCAGGTCCCGACATTTGCGCGGAGGGATATACCCCGTACGGCATTTGCGCGAAGGGATACGGCCCGCACGGTTCGCCGGGGTTCGACCGTCCTAGAGGAGCACGCTGCGCTGCCGTACAATAAAGGGGTGCGCCGCGGTCCCGCCGCGTCGGCGTGTTCGTTGCGCCCGTTCCCCGTTCCCGCGAATCGGTCCAGACCGGTCGCCGCGAGTCGATTGCAAGTGCATTGTGTTCGATGAAGAGTTGACGAAATGATGAGCGACGAAGTTCACCCCTTGCCCGAGGATTCGGCCGCCGATCAAGCCCGTTCCCAATCCGGGCCGGAAAACGCCCCGGGGGGGCAGGTCCCGGCCGCCGGCGGGCCGCGTGGCGACGAAGGCGATTCGGCGGGAGAGGCGGCCCCGGATTCGGCCGAACGCCCGGCCAAGCGGAAGATTTTGATCGGCTCGCAGCGGGACCCGGCCGCGTACCGTGCCGCTCCGGGCATGCCCTTGACGCCGGGCAAGCGACGGCCCGCCGCTGCGGGGGAGAGTTCGGGCGGTAAAAAGAGCGAGACGGGGGGCGAAAACCCGGCGGAGCCGGTCCCGACGTCCGGCGGTGCGCCGCCCGCAGCCGAACCGGCGCCCGCTGTCGAACCGCCGTTCGCAGCCGAGCCGGCGCCCGAGGTGATGCCGCCGCCCGGCTTGCGGGATGTCGCTGCCGACGATCTGGAAGAAGACGACGACGAGGCTGCCGAAGAGCAGGCCCGGCTGAATGCCGAGATCCAACGCCTCAAGGCCGAGGTCGAGGAATCGATCGGCAGTTTTCAGCCGGCCGGCACCCCCACGATCTCGCTCAAACGGCAGGCCCTTTCGCCCGACCTCCAGCGCGAGCTGGACGAGGCGATGGGCGACGCCTCGCTCGATTCCTTGATCGACGAGACGGCCGAGAGGGTCAAGCTGGGACGGCTGGAGGCCGATTCCCGCCACCTGGGAAGAATCCTCGCCGTCCACCGCGAGAACGTCTTCGTGGAGCTGGGTTCGCGGGAACAAGGCATTGTGCCCAGGAAGTGGTTCCGCGAGCCTCCGGAGGTCGGGCAACCGGTGGAGGTCCGGGTGGTCCGCTACGTCCCCGAGGAAGGGCTGTACGAGCTGACATTGCCGGCGGCCGCGGCCGACGTGGCGGACTGGGCCGACATCTCCAAAGACATGCTCGTCGAGGCCAAGGTCACGGCGGCCAATTCCGGCGGCCTGGAAGTCCAGGTCAACCGCCTGCGGGGCTTCATCCCCATCAGCCAGATCGATCTCTTTCGGGTAGAGCGGCCCGAGGATTACGTCGGGCAATCGTTCACCTGCCTGGTGATCGAGGTCAATCCCCAGCGGAAGAACCTGGTCCTCAGCCGCCGCGCCGTGCTGGAACGGGAACGCGAACAGGCTCAGAAGGCCCTGTGGGACTCCCTCGCGCCGGGGCAGATCCGCGACGGCGTGATCCGCAAATTGATGGATTTCGGGGCTTTCGTGGATATCGGCGGGGCGGAGGGCTTGCTGCACGTCAGCCAGATGGCCTGGGGGCGGGTCAAACACCCCAGCGAACTCTTCCGCGAGGGCCAGAGCATCAAGGTGCGGATCGACAAGCTGGATCGCGATGCCCGCAAGATCAGCCTGGCCTACCGCGATCTCATGTACAACCCCTGGGACGAGGCCGACAAGAAGTATCTCCCCGGCAGCGTCTGGAAGGGGACCGTCACGCGGCTGATGGACTTCGGGGCCTTCGTGGAGCTGGAGCCGGGGGTGGAGGGGCTGGTCCACATCTCCGAGCTTTCGCTGAAGCGCGTGAACCGCGTCAAGGACGTCGTTCAGGAAGGCGGCACCGTGGACGTGATGGTGCTGTCGTTCGATCCGGAGAGCCGCCGCATCGGGCTGTCGATCAAGGCCCTGCTGCAAAAGCGGGAGGCGGAAGCGGCGGCGAACGAAGCGGCGGAGTCCGGCGGAGAACCGCCGCCCGATGCGGAACCGCCCAAGCCGGCCAAGAAGCTCAAACCGGTCGGGCCGCTCAAGGGCGGGCTGGGCCGGTCGCCCGGCGGCGCCCAATTCGGTCTGAAGTTGTAACGGTGGGAACGTCGGCCGCGGTCCCCCGCGGCTTGTGGAACGGTTATCCGCCGGCCGCGCGGCAAGCAGGCCGCCCCGGGGATTTGCCTTCCCCGATAGCATGTGAATAGGGCGCGCCGTCGCATCGGAGCGTGCCGTCCCCCGCCCCTGTGGTCTCGAATGGGTTCGCAATACTCCATGGAAACGACTTCCTCGGCGACCGGCCCCGCTCCACCTCCCCCGCTGCCGCGGTGGCTGAAACGCAACATCCCCAAGGGTGACGCCGGGCGGTTCACCGCGAACGTGATCAAGGATTTGTCGCTGGTCACGGTCTGCGAGGAGGCCAAGTGCCCCAATCGCATGGAGTGCTATGCCCACCGCACGGCCACGTTCATGATCTTGGGCGATGTCTGCACGCGGCGGTGCGGCTTTTGCAGCGTGGCCAAGGGAAAGACGCGGCCGGTCGATCCCACGGAGCCGCGGCGGGTGGCCGAGGCCGCGCGGCGCCTGGGTTTAAGGCACGTCGTCATCACCTGCGTGACGCGAGACGATCTGCCGGACGGCGGTGCCGAGCACTTCGTGCGGACCATCGCCGCGGTCCGCGAGCTGTGCGCCGCCACGGTGGAGGTCTTGCCGTCGGACTTCGCCGGCAACGGCGAGGCCGTGGATCGCGTCGTGGACGCCGCCCCCGACGTTTACAATCACAATACCGAGACCGTGCCGCGGTTGTATCCCACGGTCCGCGGGCGGAAGGCCGACTACCGCTGGACGCTGGAAATGTTCCGCCGCATCCGACGCCGCAACCCGGCCGTCCGCACCAAAAGCGGCCTGATGCTGGGGCTGGGCGAGACCTGGGGCGAACTGCTCGATACGTTCGCCGATCTGCTCGAGGCGGGCGTGGAAATGCTGACGCTGGGCCAATACCTCCAGCCTGCGCCGGAGTGCCTCCCCGTCGTCCGCTACCTCCCCCCGCAAGAGTTCGACGAGATCGGCCGCGCGGCGCGGAGGATGGGCTTCCGCGGCGTGGCGAGCGGGCCGTTCGTCCGCTCCAGCTACCACGCGCGGGAGATGATGGTGCATTCGGAGGACGCCGACGCCCGCGGCGATGCGGCGAAGGTCCCCGCGATCGAATCGCCCCCCTGAGAGCAGGCCGCGGCGGTGCGGAAACGAGGAAACCGGGGACGGGCGGCGCCGATCGCGCCGCCGGCCTCGATCGGCCCGAGGAAGGAGGTTCGGACGGACCCATGTTGCTCTTTTTCTCGGCCGGCGAACCGAGCGGCGATCAGCACGCGGCGGAATTGCTCCGCGAGATGCGGGCGTTGGACGATGAGGTGCGGGCGGTGGGATTCGGCGGACCTCGCCTCCGCGCCGCCGGTTGCGAGCTGTTCCAAGACCTGACGCAACATTCCGTGATGTGGTTCCGCCGGGCGGGCGGCGCCTTGCTCTACTATCGCAGGCTGTACCTTCAGGCCGCGGACTACTTCCGCGAGCACCGCCCCGACGCCGTGATCCTGATCGACTATCCGGGCTTCAATTGGTGGGTGGCCCGCGCCGCCAAAAAGCGGGGCGTCCCGGTCTTCTACTACGTTCCGCCGCAGATCTGGTCCTGGGCGCGGTGGCGGCTGACAAAGATGCGGCGGCTGATCGACCACACCTTCGCCTGTCTGCCCTTCGAGGCGGAATGGTTTCAGGCGCAGGGCTGCCCCACCACTTACGTCGGCCATCCCAGCTTCGACGAGTCGGCCCGCCACGCCTACGACGAGGCGTTCATCCGCGGCCTGGCGGAGGGCGGGCCGCTGCTGACCGTCTTGCCCGGCTCCCGAGATCAGGAAGTCGAGGCCAACGCGGCGATTTTGCATCGCTGCGTGGAGCGGGTCCGGGCGGCGGTGCCGGGCGTCCGCGTCGCGGTGGCCGCCTTTCGCGAGAGACACGCGGCCCGATTCGTCGCCAAGGCCGCCGGAGCGAATCCGCCCGCCGCGGAATCGGGGGATTGGACCGTCCGCGGCGTCGAGGCCCTCCCCGGCCGGCGGTTCTACGTCGGCCGGACCCCCGAATTGATCCGCGCGGCGACCTGCTGCCTCTCCGTCTCCGGCTCGGTCTCGCTGGAACTGCTGTATCACGAAAAACCCGCCGTCATCGTTTACCAGATCAATCCCTTCGCCTATTGGGTGCAAAACCGCTTTCGGCGCGTGAAGTATATTACGCTGGTGAACCTGCTGGCCGACGGCGGCCTGGACGACTCCGATCTGCGGCTGTACGATCCCCGCTCGCCGCGTGCCGACCGGGCCGCCTTTCCCGAGTACTTGACCTATCGGGATCGGAGCGAGGACATGGCGGCTCACTTGATCGCCTGGCTGCGGGAACCGGCCCGACGCGAGCAGGCGGCACAGCGATTGGCCGCGCTCAAACGCGAATTGGATTGGGAGGGGGCGTCACGGCGGGCCGCACAGGCCGTGTATCAGGCGGTGCACCGCGTCCGGGGCCGGGCCGCGGCGGAGCCGTCGGCGGGCGGACCGTCCCGCTCCGGCGGCGCCCCGTCGCATTGACCCGCGATCGGCCGGCAGCGGGGCCGGCAGCCGCCCTCCGCTCCGTGCCGCTCGCCCGAGATGGAGGTGACTCATGCTCGGCGGGGGACAATCCCAAACGCCTTACGACCTGCACTTCGCGATCTTCAATATCCCCGTCCGCGTTCACCCCTTCTTCTGGATCGCGATTGCGATCCTGGGGGCGGGCAGCCGCGACCTCTTCGGCATGGCGAGCTGGGTCCTGGCCGCGTTCCTGGGCGTCTTGCTGCACGAACTGGGACACGCCCTGACCATGCAGTCGTTCGGCTTCTACCCCAGCATTACGCTCTACGGTTTGGGCGGCTACACGGAGTTCGGCGTTCTGCGCAATCCCTACGCCGGAAGACTCTCTCCGGCGGCCAAAATCCTCATCACGGCGGCCGGGCCGGCGGCCGGTTTCGCGATCGCCGCCGCCCTGACGGCCCTCCTGGCCGTCCTGCGATTCCACCCCATCGTTTACGTCGGACCGCCCATCGGCGTGATGGTCCTTCTCCCTGAAGTGGTGATCAGCCCTTGGTTCACCGGCTTCCTGAACGACCTGTTCTTCGTGCTGATTGCGTGGGGCGTCTTGAATCTGATTCCCGTCCTCCCTCTGGACGGCGGCCAAATCGCCCGGGAACTATTGGGTTGGCGCAATCCCGCCTTGGGTGCGCACCGCGCGGCGGCCTTGTCCTTCGTCGTGGGCGGGGCCGTGGCCGCCCTGTGCATCTTCTCGGGCGATTGGTTTCTGGCGGTCTTGTTCGGGTATTTGGCCTACATCAACTACGCGGGCCTGACGACGCGGTGGTAGCCCGGCCGAGTCGCACACCCGGCGTAA
>JAAZNR010000106.1 GCA_012798155.1 Thermogutta sp.
AGGGCAGTCGTAAAAAAAGACCGCCTTGGAACCGGCGGATCAGTACGGTAAACAGGCGAACATGAGAATAAGGGTCGAGCTGCGAGTTATAGGCAAGCCTGGGTCGCTAGCTCAGGAGAAGAAAATGCACGGGATGAAGATGAAGTGTCGTAATTGTGTGGATTGAAAGTGTTGTAATTGGGTGGATTGCATTGGATTGGGTTGAATCCCGGAGCAAGGTTTTTTCCGGTGCTTTGGCTAGTCCGGTGCTTTAGGTAGAATGGATTGGTCACACCCAGTCCAGGCCCGTCTCACGCTTGATTCGAGATTCGAAGTCCCCGATCAAACCGCCGATCAAATCCCAGCGGTCCGGGCGGCGAAGCTCGATATCGCCTTGCCGATTGACGCGGACGACGCTGTCCTCTTTTAGGCCGATTCGGGCCAACTCTTCGGGGGAGGGGCCTCCCTCCGTGACCAGCCGCAACAGTTGCCTTCCCGACATCTCGATGAACTGCATGGCTCTGCCGTGCCCTAGGAAGCGATTCGCATGTTTCGACTCGGTTGCGGGAGGGAGCTTTGCGCCTGCCGCGGTCATCTCCTTCCTACATTAGCCTGGACAAATCGGCTTCGTCAACGGTCCGCGACGAGGGCGGCTGCAACGGGGCCGTTTGGGCTGCGGTAACCGGCGCACAATATGCAATCTGTAAGATTCACATGTGATATCCGCTCGCCGAGATTGCTACAACCCACAACCCACAGTAGTTTGGAATTGCTACAACCCACAGTAGTTCAAGGCTGACACCGCAACCGGCTCATTCCAGCGCCGCCCGAAAGCATGAACCCAAGCGGATCAGGTCCTCCACGCCTAATTCCTCCGCGCGGCAAAGCGGGTCGAGTTGCGCGCCGGCCAGGATGCGGTCCACGGCGGCCTTCTCCAATCGCCTTCCCGCGATGGCCGCCAGTTGGGCGCGAAGCAGCTTGCGGCGGTGGAGGAACAGCTCCCGGACAAAGCGATGAAAGAATGGCAGGTCCGGGATGCGTTCCCGCAATGCGGGGCGAAACTCCAAGTGGACGATGGCCGAAAAGACCTTGGGACGCGGCCAGAAGACCTGCGGCGGCAAAATCCGTCGAATGCCCGCCGTGCACTGGCTTTGCACCCAAACGCTGAGGGCGCCGTAATCCTTGGTTCCCGGCCGAGCGACCAGCCGCTCGGCCAGCTCCCGCTGTACCGTAGCCGTCAGTGTTTGCGGGGGACGCTCCAGCGTCAACAAGTTGCCGATAACGGGCGTGGCGACGTTGTAGGGCAGATTCGCGACCAGCTTGAAACACTTGTCGGGATGCTCGGCTCGTACCTGCTCCAAGGCATCCAGCAGCGCCGGGTGCAGCCGATTCTTGCTCTTCAGCGCGTCTTCCTGCAAGAGCCGCACGTTGGGCCTGTTTCCCAGCAGCCCGACGGCCAACCTGTGCATTCGCGGATCGAGTTCCACGGAGACTACGGCGGCCCCGCGGTCGGCCAGAATCGCGGTGAGGCTGCCGGTGCCGGTACCGACTTCCAGGCAAATATCGTGGGGACCGACCGCCGCCGTGTCCGCGAGCAGGTTCAAGAGGTTCAAGTCGATGAGGAAGTTCTGCCCCAGATCGTGTTGGGGGCGGATGCCCTCGGCGGCCAAGCGTTCCCGCAGGAAGGTCAGCGTTTGGCGCGGCGAAGGGGTGGCGGGCATTTCAGCCATGGACGGCGGGACTCCCCAGGCACGGCCCGGCTCAGCCCTCGGAGCGACGCACGACGCCTTGCAACTGCCGCTCCACGTACTTGGCCAGGACGTCGGTTTCTAGGTTGACCTTGTCTCCGACCTTGAGCGGGCCGAGCGTGGTGACGGCCAACGTGTAGGGGATCAAGGCCACGCTGAACATTTCGGGTTCGCTGTCCACGATGGTGAGGCTGACGCCGTCCACGGCGATGGAGCCTTTGGAGGCCATCTGAAGGCTGAGGCGTTCCGGGATGCGGAAGCGGAAGAACGACCACTCCCCGTGATCGCGGCGGTCGGCCAGGTAGCCTACGTCGTCGATATGACCGGTGACGAAGTGGCCGCCCAACCGTTCGCCGACCTTGAGCGAGCGTTCCAGATTGACTTTGCTGCCTTTCTTCAGGTCGCCCAGATTCGTGCGCTGCAAGGTCTCCGGGCCGGCTTGAAAGGCGAAGGTGTCGCCCGCCACGTCGATGACGGTCAGGCAACAGCCATTGACGGCGATGCTGTCGGCGACCTTGGTCTCGGCGGCAATCCGCGGCTCTTGAATGACGAGGCGGCAGCCCGGCCCCTCCATCAGCATTTCCGCGACCGTCCCCAGCGCCTCTACGATTCCGGAAAACATGAAAAGCTCCTCAACCTGGACTCGATCTGGAGTTGTCGGCGATTCGGGTATGCAAAGGAAAGCACGGCCGGCGCTTGCCTGCCGCGGTGACGACGCCCTGCTTGTCGAATGTTCGGTCGATGCGCCCCGACCGATCCAGCCGGGAAGGGCCGATCGGTCCCGGCCGCACGGCCCGATAAAGTTGATGCTAACGGGAAACGGCTTGTGGGGGAAGCGATCTCCCCGTCGAGGCCGGCGCAATGCTCCGCGGCGGGCGGGAGCCGCCGGGACCGGGGATCGCAATGGCAGGTTGCCGGGCGATTTCGCGTCTCCGTCATCCCGGCGAGGCTATCCGTCATCCCGGCGAGGCAACGGAGGCGTCGCGGCGGAGCCGGGCTGCGCGGTATGCCTTTTCGGCCTCCGGAAAGGGCTTCAGTGCCCGCTCGAACAGACCCAGCGTATAGGCGATCGTAATGCCGTAATTGCAGACGGGGACGCCGGCCGCCCGGCAGCGGAGAAGGCGGTTGAGGACCTCGCGGCGGGTCCACATGCAGGCCCCGCAGTGAACCATCAGCTTGTACGGGGACAAGTCCTCCGGAAAGTCGCGGCCCTGCACGGTCGTGAAATGCAGCTTCCCGCCCACGTGCTCTTGCAACCAG
>JAAZNR010000810.1 GCA_012798155.1 Thermogutta sp.
CGGACGGTGCTACGCGCCCGGTAACAGGACGGTGCTATGTGCCCGATAACAGGTACGTGTACGGGACGACGGATTTCTCGCCTTCGTTTCCTAACGTGATGCTTGCCGTGAGAGGGTAAACATAGACGCCGTTGCGGAGCCGGATGTTTTGGGCCGTGGTGTCGGGGCGGCCGCCTGACGAAACGGTAGGCCGAGCCAAGAATCGTCCGGGGCCGGGCAGGAGCGCCATATCGTGCCGGACGGTAACGGTGACGGAATCCTGAAAACCGAGTTCGTTGGCGTAGAACTCGCCCGAGTCATCCGGCAAGAAATACGGTATTAACGGCGGATCTTGATTGGAGTGGAAGAATCGCACTTCGATAGCCGTGAAGTTCAAGGCGTAGGCAAGCTTGTTCACCAGCCGTTGCGCGATCCGTGGATTGCGATCGAAGTCCGGGACGTTTTGACGATAGACCGCTTGCAGGATCGCGGCCGGAGGACCGGCATTCACCGGGAGGGAAAGCCCCAGGTCGCGGGAGGGGCAGATAGGCATCACGGCCAGCGCGGCGGCGGACACGATCTTGGAATACTTCGCCCCGCCCGGCATCACGAGAAACGTCAGGCCGCCGGCGCCCGGTCCGTAGTTGGGGTCGCCGGGATCTAGAATCGGCGTCGCTTGATCTTCCGCGTAAGGGTCCAAGTAATAGCTGCTGATTCGGTTTTCCGGCTCGGTCAAACCGACTCCAGCGGGGATCCAGACGATCGCCGATCGCGCCGCCGCATAGGCCGCGTAATGAACGATCACCGTGCCGATCATGATCTGGCTGACTTGAACGATAAACAGAACGATCAAGACGAAAAAGGGCAGGGTCAGCACGAAACTCAGACTCTGGACCGCTCCTCGTTGATCGGCGTGAAGTCGCGCAAGCTTGCGGAAGTCGGGGGCGGCCGGGGCGGCGCGGCAAATCGGTATCAATAGCAGAACCGCCGCCGCCAAGACGGCGAACCACGGCAGACACGCCCGTAAGATCGCCATAGCCATCATGCCGATACTCCCAATCCGGAGCGTCCCCCTTTGTCTCTCCAGCCGCGCGGGTGTCTCTCCAGTCCCGCGGGGACTTGCAAACACCGCTCGCCGGCGGAGCGCGGTTCGCACGAGTCTTGCGGCGATCTACGGGGAAAAGAGAGGCAGCCACCGCTCGGCAAGCTCGAAACGAACGACGATCACGGCGAAAAAGGCGGCGGGCGCCAAAAACAACGGCGGCTCGAGTTGCTTTCTTTGCTCGGGCGTCAAGGGGTTGAATCCACCCAAACGGATGCTCCACAGCAAGTGACGTGTTACGGACGCGAGCAGGCGAATCGGGCCTAAACGCCAAACCAGTAAGATCAGTCCCGCACACGCCCCCAGGACAAACGTCCAGAGCATGGCGAGAATGCCTTGCTCCGGCCCCAAAAAGGCCCCCATCATGGCGATCAGCTTTACGTCACCGCCCCCCACGCGAAAAAACACGTAGCAGGCGATCATCACCAAGCCGCAGGCTGCCAGACCCATGAGGGAGGACGTCACTCCGATCCACCCCGCGGCCGCCGCGGAATCGCGTGACCACCAGCCGCCCGCCAAACCCAGCGAACCGGCGCCGTTCAATGCGATCGCGGAGACGATTCCAGGGTACGTGATCCAGTTGAAGATCTTGCCCCGCGTGACGTCCGTGGCCGCCGCCGCGGCCAGCAAGATCAACAGCACGACGGTCGCCAACATGGGCCGGGCCTTCGTTGCTACTCGACCGGCCGAACCGTGGCGGTCTCGGGCTTACTGAATCGCGTTGGACCGCTCCGCTTCCAGATCTTGCAGGCCTTGCGTGAAATAGCCTTTGATCCGCGGCCAACCCACGCGAATGAGGAAAATGAGGATCGGCAACGCGATCGCTCCGATGATGAGGATCGTCTCCAAGCTGACGGCTCCTCGCTCATCGCTATGAATCCGCGCCAGCAGGGTCCTGATGCCAACTTTGTTCATACGTCGGCCCTCGACAAGAGACACACTTCTCTGAACCGTGTTCCCGGAAATAGGGATCAAGATGAACGGGATACCCGACATCCTGACCGTCTCCCCCTGATTAACTATATCCGAACAAGCACCCCGCCACAACAAGAAAACGCCGCATCGAGCGCACAGAGTCCCTCACATGAAAGGCCAAACCAGTAATACATAAACCATTTCGTAGGCCAGCCGAATGATTCGGGGCCCGGCCCACATCGAAAACGCCGCGGCGGGGAGGATGACCCCCATCACGAGCACGTAGTCCAGCGTAGCGGCGGCGCCCCGCCGGTCTCCGGCCGTGTACTCTCGGCGGCGATTTCGTCCTTCTCCTTCTTGCAAAAGGCGTCTCATTTTCGCGTTCTCACACGTGCCGCCCGGAGCAGGAACCGCTTCGCTCGAAGCCCGTTCAGCCAAGTTCCCAAAGCTCTTTTGATGCCCGAATGCGATCCGCGATCCCCTCCTGCTTGGGCGCATCCGAAAAAGTGGGACGGCGACCGGAAAAAGCCAGTTCCGCTTGCAAACGCCCCCCGGCATCCCGGCCCACCAATTTGGATACGAAAACGTCCTCGACGCTGAATTGCCCGGTCTCATTCAAGCCTCGGACTTCAGCGATCCGCGTCACCTTGCGGGAACCGTCCTCCTGAAAGCGTGCAATCTGGATTACCAGGTGGATCGCCGCGGCCACCTGCATTCTGGCCACGTGCACGGGGATTTCCACGTCCGACATCAGGGACAAAGTCTCGAGC
>JAAZNR010000811.1 GCA_012798155.1 Thermogutta sp.
CTGGGAGAGGGGCAGTGGGTGAGGGCTTGGTGAAGTTAGGCAATCACGGCAAGCCGTTTTCGCGGCTAATTGCCCTCAGCATAACCCTCTTCCAAGGCGGACGAGAACTTGTCACCACAATTTGCAAAAGTCCAGTAGTAAAACAAACCAAGCTGCCATGCCTAAACCGAGAATTTGGGGAACGGGGCGCGCCGACCGGTGCGGTCGCCGCTGATCGAATCCCCGCCGTTCCGGCCGGAGCGGAGGGTCACGATCCGGCGCCGGGCAAGGCGGGGACCTCCAGATTGATTTGCGGTCCCGGCGCGGCGTTGTCCTCCTCCGGCACGGCGTTTTCCTCGTCCTTTTCGCCGGCGGCCGACGGCCCGGCGGAATCGGCCCTCTCGCCCGGAGGAAAGGCCGCCGGCTCGCGTCCCGGCACCCATTTGGGGGCATCCATTTCGTCGTCTCCCGTGTCGGAGACGTCCAGTTCCTGCCGCGTACCGTCGGGATAGGTGACAGTGAGCGTCGTCAGCCCCCATTTTCCGGCGATCATTCTGGCGATGACGTTGACTTCGGCCTTGCCCCTGGGGCCGCTCACCTTGAACGTCAAATTGGCGCTGCCGGAGTCGTCTTCCACCTTGAAGCTTCCCGTCGGAATCCAGGAGGCCGACTCGATGGGTTCTCCCAGCCTTTCGCGAACTCGAGGGTCGTTCTGTACCTTTTCCAGGGCGGTCTGATAGGGCGGCAGCGTCCGCATCCCAAAGACCCCAACCCCCAAAATGACGCCCGCGCACAGCAGTATCACCAGAACCACTACCAGCCCGATCACGGCAAGGATCGCCGTAGCGCAACCGCAGCCCGAGGCATGCCGCCGTCGAGGGAAAGAGACGTCTTGGCTGAACTCATCCTCTCGGCCCATCGTGTCGTTGAAACTCATCCGCGGAACTCCTCGCCGGAGAGACCGTGACCCGCTACCAGCCCGCGACCTCGCATCGATAACGTTACCCCAAAGCGTACCGAGTTTGCCCATTCTTCACAAGCGAAGGTGAAGCCTGGGCGAGCCGCTCGCGGTGTTGCCTGCGGACTAATCACGGTTGCGGCGGCATCGGCGGCCGGATGCTGCATAGTGCGGGGCGGTCACCACAACGCGAACGGCTCCGTTGCCGCCGGTAACGAACGGCAAGTAAACTACGGTAACGCGATCCGGCAAGCGGTTCGCCGGCACGGCTTCCTTCCAACCCGCGGCGCTGGGCAAGACAGTTGCGTAGGGCAAGAAAAAAAGTAACCGCTCGCGGGTCGGCGGCAGGCACGTGAACGGCTTTGGGGAATGCAAAGGAATCGCAAAGAACGCAGAGTTGCGGCTGCCAATTCTTCTTTCTTCGCCCCCCTGCGCCCTCTGCGTTTCAAAGACAGACTGCGGCCGCCGGCGAACGGGTACGAAAAAAGGAAACACAGCGTCCCATGAACGGCGGAGATTACGACATCGGCGGCCTGGCGGAGTATCTGCATTTGACTCCGCAACAAGTGCTGCGGTTGGCCGACCGGGGGAAGATTCCCGGCCGAAAGGTGGCCGGTCAGTGGCGGTTCTCGCCGTCCGAGATTCATCTTTGGCTGGAACAGCGGATCGGATTGTTGACCGACGATGAAGACCTGGCGGCGATGGAGTCGCAATTGCGCGATCACCGCGCAAGTTCCGGAGAAATCCGCATCGCCGAATTGATCCCGGCGGAGGCGATTCAGGTGCCTCTGGCGGCGCGGACGCGGAACTCCGTGGTTCGGGCCGTGATCGACGCGGCGGCGCGAACCGGTTGGTTGTGGGACCCCGAGGCTTTGCGCGACGCGGTTCTGGCACGCGAGGAAATGCATCCCACGGCCCTGGAAAACGGCGTGGCGTTGCTCCACCCGCGGCGACCGATGCCTAACATTCTGGGCCAGGCATTGATCGGTTTCGGGCGAACCCTGAGCGGCATCCCCTTTGGCAGCGAGACCGGGGTGCTGACGGACTGCTTCTTCCTCATCTGCTCGGTCGAGGAGCGGAGCCATCTCCGCGCCTTAGCGCGGTTGAGCCGCATCCTCACGGTGCCCGGCTTCCTGCCTCACCTTCGGGAACTGGAAAGCCCAAAGGCAATCCTGGGTTGGATCGCGGAGACGGAGGCGTCCCTGTGAACGAGCGGAATGCCCCACCTCGCACGGAACCCGGCGGCCTGGATCGCGGCAAGCGCCGAACCGCACTGCCGGATTTCCACCGCCCCGGGCAGGGAATCGCCGGGCGCGTGCGTGCCACGGCTGGAATCCCGGCGCCGCGCCGATTAACATGAGGGCGGATTTGCAGGACCGCTCGACGCCGTTTGTCCACCGGCTAATTTTATTTTACTGCGCAGGATAAGAAGCTGGGCAAACTGCGGTCCGCCGCCTTGCGAGTCTGCGTAAGATGGGTAAGCCGGTTTCGGCGATCCTGCGCAGTAAAACTAAGGCACGACTGCGAAAACGGCGCCCAGCCCCTTCAACGCCCCTAACATCGAGTTGCGATAGCATGCATTTCCTATCCTACGGCTATAAACTAGGGGCATGCGCGTCTCAAAACCATGGGCATGGGCGTCGCACTTCGGCCGATGAACGCCACGACTACGCTGGGAGACTTGCAAGCATGTCCGGCAACCTGAGAAGACACCGCTTTTTTGCATTCGGACTCGGGCTTTCGATGGTCTATTGTGCGTATCTGGGGGCCTGGCAATCGGCGTCCGCCGAAATCACCGCCGAGCGAACCGCACGCGGCGTGACCATCACCGTGGACGGCAAGCCCTTCGCCGAGTATCGAATCGATCTCGGGACGAAACCGATCGTCTGGCCTTTGATCGGGCCGACCGGTCAGCCGGTGACCCGGGATTATCCGATGGCGGACACCCCGGGCGAGACCCGCGATCACCCGCACCAACGCTCGCTCTGGTTCACCCACGGCGACGTCAACGGCCTGAGCTTTTGGGAAGAGGCCCCGGGACGCGGCGTCATCAAGCACCGGGAATACGTCCAGGTTCGCGGGGGACCGGACGCGGTCGTCGTGACTCGCAACGACTGGTTGACTTCGGAAGGAGATCGCGTCCTCACCGACACCCGGCGGTTACGGTTTGCAGCGGTGGAAGACATGCGGATGCTCGATTTCGACATCCGGCTGACGGCTTCGTCCGGACCCGTGGTCTTCGGCGACACCAAGGAGGGAACGTTCGGCATCCGAGTGGCCGAGACCATCCGCGTCGATACGAAAAAGGGCGGACGGATCGTCAATAGCGAGGGCAATCGCGATGCCGAGGCCTGGGGCAAGCGTGCGGCCTGGGTCGATTACTCGGGCCC
>JAAZNR010000812.1 GCA_012798155.1 Thermogutta sp.
CCAGGCTCAAAAAATGGAATCCATCGGCCAGCTTGCCGCCGGGATCGCGCATGAAATCAATACGCCGGTCCAGTACATCGGCGATAACACGAGTTTCGTCCTCGACGCCGTTCGTGATATGGAAGGCATTGTCCGAGCATGCTTGGAACTGCAATCCTCGGCGGAGAACCAGGAACACCGGGAGAGGTCGATCGGCGATTTGATCGAGAGGATTCAAGCGGCGGATTTGGAATACCTGTTCGAAGAAATCCCCAAAGCCCTGCGCGAGGCGCTGGACGGCGTGAAGCGCGTGGCGAACATCGTTCTGGCCATGAAGGAGTTCGCCCATCCGGGCGGAACCGCCAAGCAGGCCGTCGACCTGAATCGCGCCGTGCAGAACGCCGTGACGGTGGCTCGCAACGAGTGGAAATACGTGGCCGACGTGGAACTGAATCTGGACGCTTCGGCTCCCAAAGTGACCTGCTTCCCGGATGACATGAATCAGGTCATCCTCAACTTGATCGTGAATGCCGCCCACGCCATCGCCGAGAAGGTCGGACCGGATCCCCGCGGCAGAGGCACGATCACCATTGCCACTCGCCTCTGCGGTGACTGGTTCGAGTTGCGCGTGGCCGACACGGGTACGGGCATCCCGGAAGCGATCCGTTCCCGAATCTTCGATCCGTTCTTTACGACCAAGCCCGTGGGCAAAGGGACGGGCCAGGGGCTTGCCATCGTTCACGCGGTCGTCGTGCAAAAGCACGGCGGAACGATCCATGTCGAAAGTGAAGTCGGCCGGGGAAGCGAATTCATCGTACGCATCCCGTGCCGAGACACGGGTGGGGAAAGCACCGCCGATGCCCCTTAGCCGTGCAAAGGCGGGCGGGTCCGAAGGCCGCCGGCGAGGAGACCGGAGTCGTGAAGCGCATCTTCTTCGTGGATGACGAGCAGAAGGTCGTGGACGGGCTGCGGCGCATGTTGCGCGCCATGCGCGACGAATGGGAAATGTCCTTCTTCAGTTCGGGTCCTGCCGCCCTCGAGGCCATGGCCGTCTGCCGGCCGGACATCGTCGTCTCCGATATGCGGATGCCGGGCATGAATGGGGCCGAATTCCTGGGGGAGGTCCGCCGGCGTCATCCGGGGACGGTGCGCTTGATCCTGTCCGGGCAGTGCGACCGAGACGCGGTGCTGGACGCGGCCGGGCCGGCTCACCAGTTCCTCTCCAAACCTTGCAGCGCCGAAACGTTGCGGAGTACCATCGGCCGGATATGCGAAATCCAGGATCAGCTCGCGAATACCGAGATTCGCGCGGCCGTCGCACGGTTGCAGGCCTTGCCGATCCACGCAAGCCACCTGCGAACCCTTGCGGAAGTTCTTGCGCCGCCGAAAACCTCCGAGACGGACTTGATCAGGGTCGTCAACCAGGATCTGGCCTTGTTCAGCAAGTGCCTTCAACTGGTCAGTTCCGGATTTCTGGGAACTCAGCCGGGGGTGATTAATCCCGCCGAGGTCGTTCCCGCGATGGGAACCGACGCTATCCGAAGCCTCGTATTGGAAAAACGCATCTTCCCGGCGCTTCCCGCCGGCTCCGCCCTCGAATCCTGGGCGAATCTCTTCCAGAAAGTATCGCAGGCGACGGCGGAAACGGCACGGCGCATCGCGGCGGAGGAACGCGCCGGCCCAGCGACGGTACGCCTGGCGGAAATCGGCGGGCACCTGGCACGGATCGGAGTGGCCGTGCTGGCCGTGATCGATCCCGCAAAATATCTCCAAATCTGGAGGCTGGGCGTCCATCGGCGGATGCCCAAGATGGATTTGGAAATGCGCTTCTACGGCGTTCACCGAGCGGACGTGGGGGCCTATCTGCTCGGTCTCTGGGGCGCGCCCTCCGAACTGGTGGATATTGTCCGCAACACGCCCTGGCCGCGCCGAGCGGGGGACCGCGATTTTTCCGCGCTGACCGCGGCGCACGCGGCCTGTTTTTTCGTCGAGGAAGCGGCATCGGAGCTGCTCCAACCGAATTACTCCCTGGATTTGCCCTACCTGCAAGAGGTCGGCGCGATCTCTCGGCTCGACTGCTGGCGCGAGATCGCACGCAGCGTGGTGGATGACGTGGAAATCACG
>JAAZNR010000107.1 GCA_012798155.1 Thermogutta sp.
CAGGAAATTCGCAAGGTCGCCCTCTTGGCGCGGCTGGAGCTGACGCCGGAAGAGACCCGCTTGATGGCGTCGCAATTGAGCCGCGTGCTGGAGTACATGGAACTCCTCGGCGGCGTGGACACCGAGGGCGTGGAACCGCTGGCGCACGCTGTGGAAGTGACCAACGTCTTCCGCGAGGATCGCGTCGTTCCCAGCTTGGATCGCGAGTCGGCCCTGGCCAATGCCCCGCATCGGGACGAAGAGTGCTATCGCGTGCCCGCCGTGCTGGGCGAAGCCTGAACGCCGCGGGAGGCGGGGCAACGGCCGCCGTCGGCGGGAGCGTCCGTGCCGCAATCGCAGGGGCATCGAGCAGGATCGGATGGAACGACATGGCATCGTTGTGTGAACTGACGGCCGCCGAACTGTCCGGCCGGCTGCGCCGCGGGGAGTGCTCGGCCGTGGAGGTCGCCCGGGCATGTCTGGATCGCATCGCCGCGGAAGACGCCGCGGTGGGCGCCTTTCTCTCCGTCGAGCCGGAATGGGCTTTGGCCCAGGCCGAGGCCGTCGATCGCCGCCGCCGTGCCGGCGAAACGCTGGGGCCTTTGGCCGGCATCCCCGTCGCGATCAAGGACAACTTGTGCGTGCAGGGCCGGGTTACGAGCTGCGCCTCGCGGATGCTGGCGAACTTCCGTTCGCCCTACCATGCCACGGTCGTGGAACGCCTGCTGTCGGCGGGGGCGGTCATCGTGGGCAAGACCAACCTGGACGAGTTCGCCATGGGCGGATCGACGGAAACCTCCGCCTTTCACCCCACGCGAAACCCTTGGGACGCCGCCCGCATCCCCGGCGGTTCCAGCGGCGGATCGGCCGCCTCCGTCGCCGCCCGAATGGTGCCCCTCTCCGTGGGTTCCGACACCGGCGGTTCCATCCGCCAGCCGGCGGCCCTGTGCGGCATCTCCGGCCTGAAGCCCACCTACGGCCGCGTCAGCCGGTTCGGGTTGGTGGCCTTCGCCAGCAGCCTGGATCAGATCGGGCCGCTGGCCCAGTCGGCCGAGGACTGCGCCCTGCTTCTGGAGACCTTGGCCGGACACGATCCCCGCGACTCCACCTCGCTGGATCGCCCCGTGCCGAGCTACACCTCCGAACTGGAAGGCTCGCTGGAGGGCCTCCGCATCGGTTGGGTGCCCGACCATTTCACCGAAGGCCTGGACCCCGAGGTGGCCGAGGCCGTCCGCGAGGCGTTGCGGGCGTATGAAGGGCTGGGGGCCGAGCTGGTCGAGGTCTCGCTGCCGCACGCCCGATTCGCCGTGGCCGCCTATTACATCATCGCCCCCAGCGAGGCCTCCAGCAACTTGGCCCGCTACGACGGCGTCCACTACGGCTACCGCACGGACGAAAAGGCGATGTCGGCGGAGCTGGAGGAAGAGCGGCGGGCATTGCAAGCGGCGGGCGACGCCCAAGCCCTGGAGGAGATGGACTCGGCCTTGGTGCGACTCTATCGCCGAACCCGCGCGGAGGGCTTCGGCGCGGAGGTCAAGCGGCGGATCATGCTGGGGACCTACGCCCTCAGCGCCGGCTATTACGAGGCCTATTACCTCAAGGCCCTGAAGGTGCGGCGCTTGATCCGCGAGGACTACGACCGGGCCTTCGCCAAAGTCGACGTGATCGCCGGCCCGGTCACGCCCGCCCCCGCTTTCCGCCTCGGCGAAAAGCTCAGCGACCCCCTGGCGATGTACCTGTTCGACCTGTACACGGTGGGCGCCAATTTGGCCGGGCTGCCCGCCCTCTCGATCCCCTGCGGGTTCAGCCGGGAGGGCCTGCCCATCGGCTTGCACCTGCAAGCCCCGGCCTTAGAGGAGGGGCGTCTGCTGCGGGCGGCGCACGCCTTGCAGCAGATCACGGACCGGCACCGCCGCCGCCCCGCCTCCCCCGGCCCCGGCGGGACGGAAATTCGCGGTTGAAGGAGAAGGGCGTGTCATCGTCACCGTACACGATCGTGGTGGGCCTGGAAGTCCACGTGCAGTTGCTGACCGAGAGCAAGCTCTTTTGCGGCTGCTCGACGAAATTCGGGGCCCCGCCCAACACGCAGACCTGCCCCGTCTGCATCGGCATGCCGGGGGTCTTGCCGGTGATGAATCGCAAGGCCTTTCGCCTGGCCCTCAAGGCCGCCGCCGCGCTGCACTGCCGCATCGCTTCCTTCACCAAGTGGGACCGCAAGAATTACTACTATCCCGACTTGCCCAAGGGCTACCAGATCAGCCAATACGACCTCCCCCTGTGCCGCGAAGGTTGGCTGGACGTGCCGGGCGAAGACGGCGAGGAGGAGCGCCGCATTCGCATCATCCGCGTGCATTTGGAGGAGGACGCTGGCAAGAGCCTGCACGACGAACAGGCCGGCCGGGCCGACAGCCGCATCGACCTCAACCGCGCCGGGACGCCCCTCTTGGAGATCGTGACCCATCCCGACATCCGCTCCCCCGCCGAGGCCAAGGCCTTCTTGCAAGAGCTGAAACTGCTGCTCAATTACCTGGAGGTCTCCGACTGCAACATGCAGGAGGGGAGCCTCCGCGTGGATGCCAATATCAACTTGCACATCCCCACGCCGGACGGGACCGCCGCCACGCCGATCGTGGAAGTGAAGAACATGAACAGCTTTCGGGCCGTGGAAAAGGCCCTGGCCTACGAGGCCGTGCGGCAGTGGCAGGCCTTTCAGGAGACCGGCCGCAAGTTGGGCGAGGTACCCAAGCAGACCCGCGGCTGGGACGAGCACGCGGAAGTCACCCGCCCCCAGCGATCCAAGGAGGAGTCCAGCGACTATCGCTACTTCCCCGAACCGGACCTGGTGCCGGTCACCGTCACTCAGGCGGAGATCGACGAGGCGGAGGCGTCGCTGGGCGAATTGCCCGCCGATCTGCGGCGGCGGCTGCGGCAGGAGTACGGCCTGAACGCCTACGACGCCGAGGTGCTGGTGAATCAAGGTCGCCCCGCCGTGGAATACTTCCGGCGGCTGGCGGCGGCCTCCGGCGACGCCAAGGCGGCCGCCAACTGGATCCAGCAGGACGTGCTCCGCGTCCTCAACGAGCGGCAAATCGCGATCACCCGGTTTCCCGTCGCGGCGGAGGCCCTGGGCGAAGTCTTGCGGATGGTCCGCGGCGGCCGTTTGGATACGCTCAAGGGCCGCCAAGTCCTCGCCCACATGTTGCAATACGGCGTTGCCCCCCAAGAGGCCGTGGATGCCTTGGGTTTCGAGGAAGTGGACGACGGCGAGTTGCGGGCCTTGTGCCGGGAACTGGTGGCCGCCAACCCCAAGGTGATCGCCGAGGTTCGGGCGGGGAAGGAAAAGGCCCTCGGCAGCCTCGTCGGCCAAGCCAAGAAACGCAACCCCAACGTCAATCCGGCTCGGGTCAAGGAAATCTGCCTGGAACTGATCGCGCGGACCTGACGGCGGACGGCGAGGGCCGCCCCATGAAGATCATCACCCTCCTCACCGATTTCGGCTCCAAATCGCATTACGCGGCGGTGATGAAGGGGGTGATGCTGTCGCTCAACCCCGCCGCGCAGTTGGTGGACATCACGCATGAGGTACCGCCGCAGGACGTCTTTCGCGGGGCGTGGCTGCTGGGCGAGGCCGCCCCCTACTTCCCCGCCGGCACCATCCATCTGGCAGTGGTCGATCCCGGCGTGGGGACGGATCGGGCCTGCACGGCCGCCAGGCTGGGGGATCAATTCTTCGTGGCCCCGGACAACGGCCTGCTGGGGATCGTGGCCCGCCGCCTGCCCCTCCTGGAGGCCGTCCGCCTGGAACAGCCGAACTACCGCCGGGCCGTGGTGTCGAATACGTTTCACGGGCGAGACATCATGGCCCCCGCCGCCGCCCACCTCAGCCTGGGCGTGACCCTCCGCGAACTGGGACCGCGGATCGAGGCCCTGCGACCCCTCCCCTTCCCCCAAGTCGAAAGGGGCGACGATTACATCGAGGGGTGCGTCATCTGGGTGGACGACTTCGGCAACCTCGTCACCAACATCGCCCGCAAGGCCCTGCCCGAACCCGCCGCGGGACGCGCCGTGGTCACCTGCGGCGATTGCCCCTTGTGTGATTGGGTGAACACCTATGCCGAGCGGCCGGCCGGCACGCGCGTGGTCCTCTTCGGCTCGTCCGACTATCTGGAAATCGCCGTGGTGCAGGGGAACGCGGCCGCCGAGCTGGGGGCCGGGCCGGGCACGCCCGTCCGCGTCCAGTGGTGACCCCGCCGGCCCCCACATGCTCATCCGCCGGTACCATCCGGCGACCCGGACCTATTCAATGCTCGCCGCGCCATGGGGATGGTGCCTTGAGTGTATCGCTCGCCGCCGGGCGTTGGTCAGGGGAAACCATACCGGTAAACGCCGGGGAAGTGCGAAGGCTCCATTATGTCGTGATCCTGGTCACCCGGCCAGGGGTCCGTCCTCGAGCAAGCTAAGTAAATCGTCTAACGTGAAGAGCTTCTTAAACTCGGAATCCGAGAGGCATTCAATCACTTCATAATGGAGCAATCCCTTGACCTCGAGCAATTTGCGAATCCGTTCTTCAACCGTATCTTTCATCCAGAGGTCGTAGACGGTGACCGGCCGGGTTTGGCCGATGCGACACACCCGATCCTCCGCTTGCCAGCTCACGGCCGGGTTCCACCAGTGATCAAAATGCACCACGTGGTTGGCCGCCGTCAGCGTCAGGCCGTGGCCGCCGGTTTGAACCGTGCACAAGAAAATTTTGCAGTCGGGATCGTGTTGGAACCGACGAACGGCCTGGTGTCGCTCCTCATCCGTCCTTTCCCCATGGATGACGGCCGCCCCGAAGGGGTTCAGGTGGTGCGTTAGAGCAGTGACACCCACCGCGCGAAACTGGCTGAAGACCACCACTTTTTCACCGCGGGCGACAACCTTCTCGATAATCTCGAGAAGTTTGCGTAGCTTTGGACTATCCGAGGAATCCGGGGCGAAGTTGCAGATCTTTTTTAACTCCGTGAGCACCTGCCAGATATGGGTAAAAGTCACAGGCCGTCCGCCGCCAAGTCCGGTCCTCGCGCCATTCCGCACGGCATGGTAGGCTCGGGCCTGAGCCTCATCCATTTCCAGCCAGAATTCCTGCCGTTGCTTGGGCGGTAGGTCAGGGACGGCGTCTTTTCGCCGGACCCTGCGGAGGTAAGGCCGTATGATTTCCCGAACTTGGTGGAGAGGCTTGCCGTCGGCCTGCAACTTCAGCTCGGGCTTGATCACGCTGAAAATCGCCGTCAATTCCTCGATGCGATTTTGGAGGGGCGTGCCGCTGAGTCCCCATCGGTACCGGGCGTGCGCGATGACGACCTTGATTTCCCGATGTTTATTCGTATCCGGATTGCGAATTTCATGGACCTCGTCGAGAACCACGACGTCCCAGTTACTGCCCCATGTCAATGCCGCTCCCCGCTTTGCCAGCCGCGAATAAGGCACGACCCACACCTGGGGACGCCCCTCCCGTTGCGCCAAACGAAGCTGATGGACATGGGAGTAAGGGTGCGTCTCAGCCTCCCGTAACCATGCTTTTAAATGCTCGTGCCACACGGAGAGCACAGTTTTCGGGCAGATGATCAAAGCCGTCTTGATCCGTGCCAGGCGAATCAGTAAGGAAAGCGCCACGCAGACCTGGACCGTTTTGCCCACTCCCATCTCGTCCGCCAAAATGAAGCGCTCTTTTTCGATCAAGCGCTGAACGCCTTCCACTTGATAGGCTCTAAGCCGGTCCGGATATTTGCGCGCAATAAGCTCCTCTACCCGGGGCGGCGAGGAAAGAATCTCCCACAGTCGCGTCCATAGCTCAGAGGGAATCAAGGAAGGCTCGCCGCAAACCGCGAGAGGCTCGCCGCGCGAGACCGATTTGTCGCCTGTTTTCCCCGGGACCGCCCCGCGCGGCAACGACCGCTTCCTGCCCACGATAGCCGGCACAGGGAACGGCTCGACGGGAATTGCGTCGATGGAAGGGCTGCGGAGTAAGATCTGTTCCGCAAGAATTGCGTGAATCGTCGGGCGGAGAACGACCAGGCGTACCCGCTTCACCTCGGGCGGCGGCCACTTCGTTTTGACGACCACAAATCGTGGACGAGGCGAGCCAAGAAAGTCGCAGTTGCTGCGCTCGGGCCAAATCCGGGTTGCTGGGTCCTGCGATTGGTCTTTGTCGATATCCGCTTGAGAAGGGTCCCGCTCTGTTTCCCAAATCTTGCAGCGTGAGCGGTACCAGAAGACGCGCGGGAGAACCGGCGTCCGCAGCCATGGCTTGAGTAAAAGCCACAACAGGTCACACACTGCGGAAAGCAACCGGTTCTTTTGCCCCGGCCTCGTCATTGAGTTCGGCCCGCACCTTCCAGCCGCGGCTTCAGCATCTTCAGCGCCTGTTCGATTCTCTGGAAAGGCTCCAAGGGATAGCACGCCTGGACGAATCGATGAATCACCTCATGGCCGATCGCCAGGTCCTCTTCGTATCCGCGCGCCGATTGCAGAAAGACCGATCGTTCCGGGCCTTCAACGGAAGGTATGGGAATCGCGGTCCGGTGCTGCGCCGCCGCTTCCGAGTCGTTACTTTCTTCGTGGCTCACCATCAAAAGAGGCTGGTTTATCTGGTCGCGAGCCGCAAGGAGGTCTTCACGTTGAACCAGCACCAGATCCGCCGGCAGCTCAAGCGACTGAACCAGAGGGAGGAGCAACAATTCCGTCGACACATAGCGTTGAAGCCGCTGTCCCCATAGAATCTGCTGCACCGCGCTGGGCTGTACAGGAGACGTGCAGCGGAATTCCCGCGGGTCACCGGAGTCGTCCACCACTAAAATGCCCGCTAGAAACTTGAGCGGCTTCGGTTCTATAACGACATGGAAAAATGCAAACATAACCCGCCCTTGCGGATGCTCTTCTCTTTGAGGCGGTCGTTCGTCGCGAACGCCATACGTCTACTCTATTTCCTAAACAAGACGTTGTCAAGCCACAATGTATATTTACCCTGCCGCGCGGCAGGCTGCGTTCCAAACTCGGCATCGAGGAGTTTTCGCGTGCAAGATCGCTGGGCGATGCGAGTAAACGAAAGGGTTTTGGCGAGGAATGACCCCGCAAGGAGTCGAAGGATTTTTGTCCGACAAATGCCGGCAGCGTTTGCACGGGAGGACGACGCCAAAACCGCGGGCCGGCCGCCACGCGATCGGGGGAGTCACCGGGACGATGCTCCGAATCTTCCCCTCGCACGCGCGGTCGTCCGCCCCGGCGGACGAGTTCGGCCCGCGGCGGACGGTCTACCCTTGCATTCGCGCGTCGACGAGAGACGGAGGGCGACGAGGGGTGATCCGCGTGCCGCGAGACCCGGCCGTGGCACAGTTGTCGGCTGCGGCACAGATACCGGCCGTAGCACAGTTACCGGCCGTGGCAAAGTTGTCGACGGTAGCAGAGTTACCGGCCGCGGCAGAGTTTATGGGATCGCTCGAGCAGTGGCCTTGCATCCCACTCCGCCGCGGGCAGCCCGCGGAACATTGCCTTGCCCGCCGCGCCTCGCTTGCCCCCCGTGCTGCCTCCGCTTTTCGCCCGATCAGGCGTCTTCGGGCGGAGTCGAGGACGGCTATGGCGACCTTGGCGACAACCACCGCGATCGTACCTGATGGATTTCTCGCCGCGGCTCGGAGGACGCTGCCGGTACCTACGACTTCATCGTCATTTTTTCTCCGAGGACAATGCGCTGCTCGCGATTTCGCCGATTAGCCAAAGGCCGACGGCGACGAAGGCGCCCGGCGGGCCGCCCAGCGCTAAACCGATCCCCGCGGAAGAAGCCAGGCCGCTCGCGGCTCCCAGTTGACGAGCCGTTTTCGGGTCCGCCCCGGAGAGGGTTGCGGCGCCGTGC
>JAAZNR010000813.1 GCA_012798155.1 Thermogutta sp.
CCTGGCCGGCCGACCGCTGCAATTCAAGCGGTTGTGCCGGACGTTTAGCGATTGCACGACGGGCCCGCGCAACGGCCTGGTGAGCGGCTGCTATCCGCTGGATCCGTACTACAAGTCGCTGCCGGAGCACGCAAGGCTGAAGGAAATCAAGGCCCGCACGCCCGCGGCCACGGACCGACCCGCCTCTGGGGGCGGGCTTTCAACAGTAGAGGATCAGTCGTGAATCGCGACGGTTACGCTTTGGCGTCCACTTCCGTCGGCTCGCGTCTCGCGTTTCGCATCGCGTCGTTCTTGGTGGCGCGGCGGTGGGTATTGTTAGCGATCGGCGTCATTCTGCTTGCCGCATCCCTCTTGCCGGCCATGCGGCTGCAATTCGATCGCTCGCTGGACCGATTGTTTCGGCCGGGCGACCCCGATCTGGCGGCTCTCCAGCGGATTCGCCGCGTCTTCTCGGCCGGCGATATGATTCTGGTCGCCTATCGCGACCCGGGCCTGGCAGCCCCCGACGCGAGCGGTCTGGAACGCCTCCGCGAAATCGTGCGGGCCCTTCGCGCCATTCCCGGCGTTTACGACGTGTGGAGCTTGGATCAACCCTTGGGCGATGAGATCGTCGATCCGCATTCCGACTTGGCGGCGCGGATGCGGGAACTGTTCGAGGGATACACGCACAATCACCGCGGCGACATCTCGGGCCTGTCGGTGCTGCTCCGGCCGGAGGCTTCGATGGGCCGCGCTCGCGAGGAGACGGTCGCCGAGGTGCGACGTCTGGCGGCATCGCTGCCGAACGGCATGATGGCGGGGGAGCCTGTCCTGACGGTCGAGGGATTCCGTTATATCGCCCAGGACGGCAGCCGGCTCGGCTGGGTCTCCGCGCTCTTGCTGGCCGCCGTGATCTTTCTCGTCACGGGCCGCCCGCGTTTCGTTCTGGTCTCCTTGGCGGTGGTCCAGGTCGCCGTGTTCGGCACGCAGGCCTCGATGGTCCTGTTGAAGCTGCATGTCAGTTGGGTCAGCTCCATCCTGACCGCCGTCATCACGGTGGTGGGAATCGGCGCGGTGATCCATATCCTGGTCCGCTTCCAGGAAAAGTCGCGCGTAGCCCAAACCGAAGAACAAGCCCTGACCGCCGCCCTGGCGGAGTTGGTACGCCCCGTGTTCTGGGTCCTGGTGACCGACGCGATCGGTTTCGGGGCCTTGGGCGCGTCCCGAGTTCGGCCGATCCAGGAGTTCTCCTGGATGATGGTACTCGCCGTGGTTTGGGTGGGAATTGCCGCGGCGCTCTTCGTGCCGGGACTGGTTCTCTTTCCCGGCCCGCGGTGGGGCGTGTCCCGCCGTCGTTTCCTGTCGAACGCCGAATCCCGCCGGACCCGCGTGCTCGATCAAGCGTTGGAAGCGCTGCTCCGCGGGGCGACGCGACATTGGCGGATTTCGGCCCTGGTGATCGCGGCGATCGCCGTCGCGGGGGTGATCGGCTGGAGCCGGCTCCGCGTGGAGACCGATTTTACGCGGAACTTTCGCCGGGACAGCGACGTCGCCCGAGCGTACGGCTTCATCGAGCGGGAATTGGGCGGGGCGGGCGTTTGGGATATCCTCCTGCCCGCTCCGGAGCATTTGAGCTGGCCCTACCTCCGCCGCGTGCAAAGGCTGGAAGATCGCCTCCGCCGGGAAGTCATCGTTCCTACGGATTCGGGTGCGACTCCCGGCCTGACCAAGGTCTTGAGCCTGATCGACGCCGTTGCCGCCGCGGCGCCGAGGCCCCTGGAGGAGATTCGCCCCGATGTTGTGCGGGAGGGCGTGATCCGCGTCGGCATGGGCCTCATCCGGCAACGCATGCCCAGTCTGTACGAGGCCCTGTACGGCCCGGACCCCGCCGCCGCCCGGCCGGTCTATTGGTACCGCATCATGCTTCGTTCTCAGGAGCGGCTTTCCACGGCCGCCAAGCGGAAGATCATCGCGGATGTGCGGCGTATCTGTCGCGAGGAGTTCCCCAAGGGTTTCGAGGGCGATCCCACCCGGGAGCCGGTCGTCGGCGGTTATTACGTGCTCCTGACCCGGCTCGTCGCGAGCGTCCTGGAGGATCAGGGCAAAAGCCTGTCCCTGGCGATCTTGGGCGTATTCGTGACGATGCTGATCGTGTCGCGGAGCGTCGTGACGGCATTGGCGTCCCTCTTGGCGAATCTGCTGCCCGTGGCCGCCGTGCTGGGGGCGTTGGGTTGGCTGGGCGTGCCCGCCAATATCGGAAGCGCAATGATGGCCGCCGTGGCCCTCGGCCTTTCGGTGGACGGCACCATCCATTACCTGTTTGTTCGCGACGCGGCCTTGCGGTCGGGAAGGACGTACGGCGAGGCGTTGCGGGCCGCGCAATCCGTGGTCGGTCCGGCCGCCGTGCTGGCGACTCTGGCCCTGACTGCCGGCTTTGCCACGATGATTCTCAGCGAGCTTATCCCCACCGTGCACTTCGGTCTGCTGCTCAGCCTGACCATGCTGGGCGGGATGTTGTCCAATCTTTACGTGCTCCCATGGATGCTGGCGTTGTCGGACCGCCTAAAAAGAAGAAAGTGCCCGGAAGCACGCCGCCTTGCGCCGGTGGAGTCCTCGCCGGCCGCCGACGAATTGCTTGGCGCGCCGGCGATAACCGAGGAGAGCGGGATTCGCCGCTGACCGTCTTCGCAGCCTCCCGATGCCGTGCTGCGACTTCCCGCCGCGCTGCCAAAGGGGGGCCGTCAGTGAGTTTCCTCGAAACCTTCGTAGAAGCCGGCGGGCGGGGTGGATTTGCGGCTCCCCAACGAGCGGGCAACGCTCATGATCAGCGACATGGCACGGCAACTATCGGCAATCGCCGCGGCCATGTCGCCGCTCGCCGCGGCCTGCTCCGCGCGTTCCCGCAACCCCTGAAAGCGTTCCCATGGAACGTCCCAGCCTTCTTTGCGGGCCGCCGACTCCTGATCTTGCAGAATGATCTGAAGCTTGTCGTAAAAGTCCCGTCGCGGCGTGGCATCCGCCGTCGCGTACGGCCCCTTTCCCAGTCTTGGTCCGCGCCGCGAGCCGTGGATCGGGCCGCTCCTCGCTTGCGAAGCGATAAAGTGCAGCGCACAAGCCGCCAGGAGGAGCATCAGACCCCCGATACCTAGCCCGATTCCTAGCCGGAAGGCGATACCTGGCCCGAAGCCGATACCCGGCCCGAAGGCTTGGGGCACGAAACCGGCGATCAGCATCGATCCCCATCCAATCGCCGCGAACAAAGCGCCGAGGATGCCCACGGATAGGGGAATCCATTTTCGGATCCCGGAACGAGGCGGGCCGTTCGCGTCCGAGGGGGCGGGGCGCTCGGCGCCTGTCCGCGTACCGGCGGGCGGTGAGCCGGCGACGGCCTCGCACTGGGGAGAAAGGACCTCCACAATGACCAGGGTGATGTTGTCCGGCCCACCGCGGAGATTGGCCAAGTCGATCAAGGCCGGCCCCGCCTCCCGCGGCGGCAAGCAGGTGAGAATCTGGCCCAATTCCTCATCGCTGACCTGCCCGGAAAGGCCGTCGCTGCACAAGAGGAAGGTATCCCCTTTTTCGATCGGAAAGGGGCCCTCCAGGTCCACCTGGACCGTGGGGTTCGGACCCAAGGATCGGGTGATGATATTCTTCGGAACGTAGTCCAGGTTGGCCCCTTCAGGGAGATTTCCCAGCGTGCGTAGCTCCCAAACCAGGCTGTGATCGTAGGAAAGCTGTTCGATCCGCGGCTTTCGGCATAGATAGGTGCGGCTGTCGCCCACTTGCGCCGTGTAGGCCCCCTCGGGAAGCAAGCACAACACGCTGACCGTGGTGCCCATCCCGCGAAAATCGTCGCTCGATTTGCCGCGGAGGTGAATCTGCCGGTTGGCCTCTTCGACGGCCTCGCGGAGGGCCTCCGGCGGAGAGAGGTCGCGGAGCTTGCGGTAGGTCAAGGGGATGGTCTCGGCGGCGACCTTGCTGGCCAGCTCACCCGCCGCGTGGGCGCCCATGCCGTCCGCCACCAAGAATAGATGGCCGCGGGCGTGAAAGGCTTCGACGCTGGGAGCGAGGTCCACGGCGTACGAATCTTGGTTGTTGATTCGGCGCAGACCGACGTCGGTGCCGGCATAATATTCCAGGCAGTGTTGCCAGATGTTGCCGTGCGACGATGCCGTCATAGGTCACGGGTGGTGTGTCGGAATGTGTCGGAATAGAGTATCTCTCGGTTCGGCCCTGCAATCCGCCGCCGACTCCTATTGTTGCATCGGAAAACTCGGATTCCCAGTGCTCCGGCGAGTTTCCGCCCAGAATCGTCGGCCGGCCTGCCGTTTTCCGAACTACCGAGACCCTACCCGCCGCCCATCCGCGCCTCCGGTTCGGCGGCCGGCCGCCGCCCTTTTCCCCGTGCGGTTCGGCGCCTGGTCGGCGCTCTTGCCCCCGTGCGGTTCGGCGGCTGGGTGCCGCCTCTCAACCGGCCGCTCGTTGGGGTGACGAATAGGCCCCTTCCGCGGCTTGCGCCAGCACTTCCTGGGCCAATTTCCGATAGTCCTCCGCCCCGTTGGAGTCGGGGGCATACGCGAAAATGGAGCGGCCGAAACTGGGCGCCTCGGCCAATCGGATGTTGCGGCGGATCCGCGTGCGAAACATGCGGGCCCCGGACCACGGTTTTTCGGCTTCGTGCCGGCGGTCGAAAAAGGCGTCCACGTCCGCACAGACCTCGGCCGCCAACCGCGTCGTGGCATCGAACATGCAAAGGACGACCCCCGTCAGACGCAGCCGGCCATTCAGGCGTTTGGCCACAAGCTCGACGGTTTGCAACAGCTTGCTCAAGCCGTGCAACGCCAAGAAATGGGGTTGCAGCGGAATGAAGACCTCCTGGACGGCCGCCAGGGTGTTGATGGTCAAAATACCCAGCGAGGGCGGGCAATCCACGATGATGTAGTCGAATTCCGCGGCGTCTTCCGACAGCTTGTCGCGGAGAATGACCTCTCTTCCCACCACTCCGGCCAGTTCGACCTCCGCCGCGGCCAAGTCGAGATGGGAGGGCACGATCCAGAGACCGCTTTCGACCTCGCGGCGAACCTCCCGGATCGGCCGATCCCGGACCAACACGTCGTAGACCGAGGGCATCTCCAATTGCGGTTCGATGCCGCAGTGCAGCGTGGCGTGGGCCTGGGGGTCCATGTCGATCAGGCATACCCGGCAGCCGGCGGCCGCCAACGCGGCACTCAGATTCACCGCCGTCGTGGTTTTCCCCACGCCGCCCTTTTGGTTCATCATCGCGATGGTCCGCATCCGTTCGTCCTCCACTTCGGCAAGGATCGCCGCGCGACGGGAATTCGGCCCGTTTGCGGGAAGAAGGGGCCCGTGTTGCAGGCCGCATTATTGCAAGCCGCGTTATTATAAGGACGGCGGACAGCGGCTCCTAGAGCAAGTCGGCGCTTTTTCCCTATCGCCCAAGCCGCCTATCTTGTACCGCGGCTGCATCGCCCCTTGCTCAGCAGGCTCCAATCCGGGAACTGTCCGCGCAGGCCCTTCGGACTGCTCACGGTTGTGGTGAGACCAGCGGCTGGATGCCGCCTGTTGCGGGCCGGTTGCGTGGGGCGGGGCGAATCGGGTGGCTCCGTTCCGGACTCGCTACGCTCGTCCTCCACTCCGCCGCCCGATTCGGCAGTTCCTTGAACCCCTAGCAGGGGACATTTCTATTCGTCAAAATCAGGGGACATTTCTATTCGCGCATAACAGGATCCGCTTACGTCGCGATTGACGGGGCGGAGACGGATTCTTAGAATGGGGTGAATGGACGCCTGAGCGGGTCCTGGGTTCGGTGTGCGCGATTCTCCCTCGCGCACTTTCGGTACATGGTGCTTCGTGTTCAAGCAATGAACGGGTCCGAATCGGAAAGCGGCGGTAGTCGCCTCGGTCGCTGCCGCATCGCCCCAAAAGCGACAATCCACCACGCCTTTTTCGCCGTGCGCGCCGCTACGCGGCAAGGGTGGTCCGGGGGCTGATCCCCGCTCGCCCTCCCTGCCGCCCGTCCGCGCGGCAAGGAGGAGCGATCATGCTGAATCCTCTCCTCGTCCCCGAACTCCGCGATTACCTCCGCACCAACGACGTGGAGGGCATCCGCGAGTTTTGCCGGTTCTGCCACCCGGCCTCCATCGCCGAGTTCGTCAGCCCTCTGGCCCCGGAGGAAATCTGGAAAATC
>JAAZNR010000814.1 GCA_012798155.1 Thermogutta sp.
AGTGGACCCTGGAGCATTTCAAAAAGGCGAGGGAAAAACAGGAGGCACGCCTTTTCGAGGCCGTAGCTTATCTTGTCACCGCGAGCACCTCGAATCAAAGGCCGGCCGAGGAAACGGTCCCCATTCTTGCGGCCCTGCTGGAGCAGCCGAAAGCCGCCCAGGCGGCGGGCACGCCGTCAGGCGGCCCAGAGCCGTACGGGTCCGGGTCGCCGTACGGCAGCCCCGGCTCCGGCAGCCCCTATGGATCAGGCTCGCCTTATGGTAGTCCCGGGTCGGCAGGTCCCTACGGTAGTCCGGGATCGGCAGGCCCTTACGGCAGTCCAGGTTCGGGAAGTCCCTACGGTTCCGGGAGTCCCTACGGACCGCCCGGCGCGGCACCTTCCGGAGGTCCCGCACCGGCCGCGCAATCCAACAAAGATCCGGAGTTCGAACCGAAGCTGTTGAAAACCTGCGTGGAGGGCCTGGTACAAATCGGTGAGGCCGGCGCCGCACCCGCGTTCGCAACGATCAACGATCTGCTGGAAGCGAAGATCGAGGTGGTTGACGACTATCTGGCCGTGGAGACGACCGTCAAGGGAGCCATCGATCGTCTGCAGAACGCCGAGTACGAAAAACTGGTCGTGAAGCTCCTTTGCGATCCGCCGCGAATGCAGGGGACGCAAGGGGCGGCTCCTGGTACACCGGGCGCCCCAGGCTCGCCGCCGTCGCCGTATGGCGGCGGGATGCCGCCCGGATACGGACCGACGGGACCTCCGCCGGGATACGGGTCCACGCCGTACGGATCGCCCGGCTCCGCGCCGCCCACGGATTATGGGTCATCGCCGGGATCGGTGCCGAGCGACTACGGGTCGGAATATGGGTCCGAGGGAACGCCGCCCGGCTCCCCCTACGACGGATCGCCCTATGGTCCACCGGGAGGGGCGACCGGCCCTCGAAAGGGGAAAATGACGGGCCTGGAAATCCAGAGGCTCACTTTCGATCTGCTCCAGGAGAAGATGCCGGAACGGATTCGCATCCAGCTTGCTTCGCACGTTCTCAGCCCTCAGGCCCGGCAGACGGATCGGCAACTCTTCGTACCTTTCCTGATGAAGCCGGTGCCGGAGAACCTGCCGGTGCTTCTGGTCTTCGCCGAAAAGGGCGATACCAAAGACCCCGCCGTGGCTATGGTGGTGGACATCGTCACCGAATTCGCATCCGCGGTGTTGGCGGCCGTCATGGGGGCCGAAGATGCGGCCGGAATGGCCGGATTAGCCGGACTCGCGGGTACCCAAGATGCCGGACAAGGGCAAGGTGCCGTATCTCTTTCGGGCATTCTTGGCGGTGTCGCCCCCGCCCCGGGAGGCGCGCCCTATCCTCCTGGGTATCCCGGAGGGAGCATGCCGCCGAGTTACCCGGGAAGTGGAGAACCGCCGGGATACGGAAGCGGCTCGCCGCCCCCACCGGGATATACGCCGCCCGGCGCGCCGCCCAGCGGGTATGAGATGGAAGGCTACCAACCGGGGTCCGGCTACGGGCCGGCGGAAGCCGGACAGGCGGCGGGGAATCGCGTCCGGCCGCGCGAGCGCAATCTACGCATCGCGGGGCTGCCCAGGGATTTGGCATTGAAACTCGCGCCGCGCATTTGGACGGACGAGGGCTTGGGATTCGTAGAAGCACGGATCGCTTCCGCCAAATCGCTGAAGGACAACCCGCGCGAGGTCCTGTTGGCCGCAACCATGCCCATGGACTCCGTCCGTGCCCGAGTCTTTCAATTCCTGAAGGCCCACTCCGAGGAAGGCCCGGAACCGCTCATGGAGTTGGGGCTGGGAGCCAATTTGTTCGTGGATCCGGGGCTGCTCGTCTCGCTCAAAGTGTTGCCGCGAGCGGAGCCGCCGCAGGCTAATAACCCGGCTCGACCGAGCCGGCCGATGCCCGGTCGCCGCCCGCCGATGCGTCCCGGCGCCCGCCCGCCGGGCGAAGCCGGTTATCCGGGCACGAGCGGACCGCCGGGCGAGTATCCCGCCGCACCCGGCCAGCCGGGGACCGCCTCCCAGTTGCCGCCCAAGGTGCGATGGATGTTCTTCTCGGAAGACGTTGCCCGATCACTGGGCGATTACTTTTTCAAGGCCGCGCAGCAGATCGCCTCTCACGACCCGGCTGCCGCCGAGCAGTTCGCCCAAAAGCGGGTCCTGGACGTCTTCCCCAACGGCAACCTCGTCGCGGAATACCATCTCGACTGGCCCAATTCCCAGCTCCGCCAGGAGCTAGGTTCCATACGATTCGATCCCATGCGAATCCACTATCTGCGGGCGGAGGGGTTCGGGCGACCTAGCATCGTCGCCGGCTTTTATCGCCGCAAACTCCCCAATGTCGAGCCGCGACCGATCAGCGACGGATACTGGCTGGATATGCTTCAGACGCTGACGGAAGGAAAACCTCGCCGCCAATCGATCGATGTCTTCATCACGCATGACGCCGGCGAAATCTCCGACAAGGA
>JAAZNR010000815.1 GCA_012798155.1 Thermogutta sp.
CGAAACCGTCCATTTTATCCGCCGGTCGAGAATCGGTCCAATGCCGGGCCGCGGAATTTTGCCGCGGGCCGCGCCGGCAGCGGATGGGAATGCAACCGCCCCTATTCTTTCTATTCTAGCGCCGCGTGCTGATCCAGTTTAGTACCGCGTGCTGATCCAGGGCCCCGCGCCGACCGGCAAGGCGGCATCCCCCGCACGCCCGAAGCGACGCCCCTCAGCGATCGCCGCACCTATTTTACAGAAAAGGGACCCTCGCCGTTCCGCCCCGCGGTGGTCCCAGCGCGTCTTTCACCTCAGGTGGGGATCTCCTTGACCTGCTTGGCATCGTGGGGCGAATCGACTGCGCCCGTCAACTCCGCAACATCTTGCGAGAGCCGCATGGAACAGAACTTCGGCCCGCACATGCTACAATACTTGCTGGACGTGCTGGTACCGGGTCGGGCAGACTCCTGCCACATCCGCCGCGCCGTCTCCGGATCGATCGCCAGGCGGAACTGTTCCTCCCAATCGAAGCGAAATCGGGCACGGCTCAGGGCGTCGTCCCAATCGCGGGCGCCGGGCCGATGCCGGGCGACGTCGGCGGCGTGGGCCGCGATCTTGTACGCCACCACCCCCTGCCGAACGTCTTCCAGATTCGGCAGGCCAAGGTGCTCCCGGGGTGTGACGTAGCAGAGCATGGCCGCCCCATACCATGCCGCCATCGCCGCGCCGATGGCGCTGGCGATGTGGTCGTAACCGGGCGCCACGTCCGTCACCAGCGGCCCTAATACGTAGAACGGGGCCTCGTCGCACCACTCCCGTTGCAAGCGGACGTTTTCCTCGATTTGATCCATGGGCACGTGGCCGGGACCTTCGATCATCACTTGGCAGCCCCGTTCTCTCGCCCTCCGGGCAAGCTCGCCCATCACCTTCAGCTCGGCAAACTGTGCCTCGTCGCTCGCGTCGGCCAGGGAACCCGGCCGCAGGCCATCGCCCAGGCTCCATGTGACATCATATTGACGCATGATGTCGCAGAGGTCGTCAAAATGGGTAAAGAGAGGGTTTTGCGCCCCGTGGACGGCCATCCACTTGGCGATCAGCGACCCGCCCCGGCTCACGATACCCGTCACCCGGCCCTCCACCAAAGGCAAGTGCTCTCGCAAGACCGCGCAGTGGATGGTCATGTAGTCCACCCCTTGCGAGGCCTGAAGCTCGACCACGTCCAGAAACTTCCGGATCGTCATGTCAGCGATGTCGGGGATCTCCTCCACGACCTGATAGATCGGCACGGTCCCCACCGGAACGGGGGACGCGGCGATGATATGTTCCCGAATCGCGTTGATATCCTTTCCGGTCGAAAGGTCCATCACGGTGTCCGCCCCGAGGCTGACCGCGCAGAGCACCTTGTCCAGCTCGCAGTGAAGGTCGCTCTGCAGGGCCGAGTTGCCAAGGTTGGCGTTGATCTTGGTGCGACAGGCGATGCCGATGCCGATCGGTTTCAGCCCTTTTTCCAGGTGCACCCGATTGGCGGGGATGACCATCCTTCCCCGCGCCACCTCGTCGCGAACGCGCACCGGGGTCAGCCCTTCCGCCTTGGCGACGAACTCCATCTCCGGCGTGATCTCACCGGCCCGAGCGGCTTCAATTTGCGTTCTCATCCCAACCTTCCTATTTGATCTATGCGTACGCCGACTGATTCAAGCCCAGCCGACGCTCGATTTCCACCAAGAACCGATCACAGTCAACTGACGGCAGTCACGTGCAGCGCGACAGTCACGTGCAGTGCGTCAAGGTCGCAACCTTGGGATTTCCGACCATTCCGTAACCCGCCTCCCAAATGTCCATTGGAGCATGTCTCGCCTTGGTTTTCGAGGGACCGTCACCGCGGCTGAGCCGGTCGCGTAACAGCAATCGCAGCACAACATGTGCCATTCAGCCGCCGGTGTGACCACGACCGGCAGTAGTTCAGAAGTTGCATCGCAACCGATTCACTGCGGCTTTGCAGCTCCATGGGGCGGCCAAAGGCCGACCAAAAGGCTCATCGAGCGCGAGTACGACGGCACGATCCCAGAACGTGACGCACGCCCGGCCATCCGGGCAGCGCCCCGTCCGGTGCAGACCCGGCGGCTATCCTCATTACATGGGGTATTCGAGCAATGCGGACGCTTTGCGCCTATTTCACCTGTACAATTCGACACACCGATGAACCGGATGATTACTATTCTACGCCGACCGTTTTGTGCTAACCAGTCATTATGTCGGTGCCCTGTTGCGGCGGACTGCCGCGGATCACTCAGACTGCCTGGCAGGCGGCGGGAGTCGCCACGCCCCTGGGCGAAATCCATGCCTCCTCTCGCGGTGAGGTCCTCGGCGACGCGACCTTGCCGGAACCTGTCGGAACCTTGCGACTAGAATCGACGGCGCCAGGCCCCTGTGGCTCGCCGGGCCATCGGAGCCGGCCCTCGATCCCGACCCACCGGACGACCACGCGCCAATACCGCTGATCACGATGTATTACCCCCCCTTTGTGGGGTTGCCGAACCCGAACGCCGCGCCAAAAATAGCTTGCTCCTCGCCTCGCGCGCCTTCAACGACCATGATTCGATCGGCCGACTCGCTAACATCTCGGCCGACCCGCCGGCAGCAGGGCGCGAAAGGCGGCGGCAGGGGCGGGGCACGCAAACGTCTCGCACCCGTACGTGAACGTTGAAGAACGTTGAAATCGAGGTTCATGGTTTCTGAAATCGGAGGTGTCCGTAATGTCGCGCATCATGAATGTGACGTTGTCGAGCGTGCTGTTCGCCGCGGGGCTTTCCGTGATGACGTCCTGCACGGTCGCGGAGGAAATCAAGGTCGGCGCCAAGGCGCCGGACTGGTCCGGGATCATCGGCATCGATGACAAAGAGCACGCCTTGGCCGACTATGCGAAAGCCAAGATCGTCGTGCTGGTCTTTATTTGCAATCACTGCCCGGTGGCGGTGGCCTACGAAGATCGCCTGGTCGCCCTGCAACGCGACTACAAAGACAAGGGCGTGCAGGTAGTGGCGGTCAACGTCAACAATCTCCCCGCGGACCGCCTCGACCAAATGAAGATTCGTGCCAAAGAGAAGGGCTTCAACTTCCCGTACCTCTACGATCCCTCGCAGAAGATCGCGCGCGACTACGGGGCCGCGGTCACCCCGCACGTCTTCGTGCTGGCTCGCGATCGCAAGGTCGCCTATGTGGGCGCGATCGACGACAACATCAAGGAAAAGGAAGTCAAACAGCACTATCTGCGCGACGCCTTGGATGCCTTGCTGGCGGGCAAGACACCGCCCGTACCGCACACCAAGGCCTTCGGGTGCAGCATCAAGTACGAGTGACGAACTCCGCCCGTCGGGCGACCGTCGGATGGGTGCCGCTGCCGGACAAGCCGGCAGTGGCACCTGTGCGTTACTTGTGATTCGACTCGCCGTCACCGCGAGAATCGGCGCTCATCCCGGTCCTCCGAGCCAGCTCTTGGATTCCGGCTTGAAGCTGTTGCCGGGCATAACGGAGGAGTCGTCCCGCCCAACGAAACTCCAGGGCCAGGATGGCCAATCCAAGCGGAATCACAATCACGGCCGGGCCGGGGCCGATAGCCATGACCAGACCTACCAACAGGACCGAAAACCCCACCACGGCGATGACCACGCGCCGCACCATGCGATAGCCGTACTTGAAGGCCCAGCGGACGGCCCAGTTCGCCCCAAGAATCCGCGGCGATTCCTCCTTGGACTCGGCTTTCGCCGCCCCGACTTCCTCGGGCGGACAAGACGCGGGCGGGGCTTCCGGATTCGTTCCCCGCGATTCCGTTAGCTCTGCTTCATTCTTCATTCTTCGTTTCAGTTCGGCGGAAGCCATCGACGGTTCCATGTTTGGCGTAGGTC
>JAAZNR010000816.1 GCA_012798155.1 Thermogutta sp.
CCGCTTCGCCCCGCTGTCATCGAGACGTACCGCGACCACCGGATGGCCATGAGTTTCGCCATCGCGGGCTTGAAGGTGCCCGGCGTCGTCATCCTGGACCCCGGCTGTACCGCGAAGACCTACCCTCGATTCTTCCAAGATCTGGAACGACTGATCGCGGGAAGCTCCGCCGAACACCGCCGGTGAAGGACTCCTCGGCGAATCCCGCCAAGGCCGGGCCGGTTTGTTTGCAAGGCGGAAAGAGGGGTTACAGAATCCGGTTGCGGTGGGGAGAAAAGCGGCGGCTTGGCGTCTCGGCACTCGACGAGGCTCGGGACCAACGGCGGGATGGTATACCTCCCCCGTAGCGCGGCCGAGGCTCATGCCGTACTCTTCCTGCTACTCTTTATGCCGCGGCGGGGGGAAGCGCCGGTTCACCGGCCGTCGGGCGGCGCAAAAGGCCAGGGGGAAGAAAGGTTCGCTCCCAACCGTTGGACAAAAGTCTGCGGCCGCTGCCCGAAGGGCAAACCTTCCCAAGCGTCTTCCTGCGGGAACCCGTCCGTGGCCACGAAGGTGGCCCGGCAATGGTGGCAGGTGACGACCTTGCCCAAGTGCTCGAGGCGGATCTGAACCTTTCGACCACAGGTTGGGCATCCCTGGACGAAAAAGAGCGCGTGCGTCATCCTTCGCACCTCCTCCGTAAGCGGAAAAGTCCTGCAACACAGTCGATGTTAATGATCTCCGAACTGTGTTTCAATACCGCCCAAAAGGGTTATATGCCCTTCCTAAACCGCCCTACTTCCCCTTCCCACTACGCGGTTCACAAAAAATGACGGATTCGACGGCGGAAAAGGTTCGCTACATTCGATAATTTGATTCAATTTTCGAGCAACCGCTTTTTCCGCGCCCTCTGTGCCCTCTGCGTTTCAAAGACAACCTCTACGGCGTTTCAAAATCCGCGTCTTGTGCGCCCTCTGCGCTTCAAAGAGAGACCGGGCAGGCGTAAGAGGGCGGCCGAAAAACTCGCGCCGCCATGACCCGGTGGTGGAAGCGGACGCGACGGGGTGCGTCCCTCCACATGCCGGAAGTTCGATCCGGTAAGGTGCGCGCCGCCCAGTGCGAGCTGGCGGTATTCCTGCAGGGAATATACGAAACCTGAGCCGCCGGCGTGAGCCGGCGGTCGAGGCGCCGCGAAGGCGGGCGTCCGGGGGCTCCGCTGCGCTTCGACCCCAGCCACCCAACCCAAACGGGATTCCAGGGCGTCTGGGGGCTTCGCTGCGCTGCGACCCCAGGCACCCGGCTCGCGCTGGCGCGTTGTACTTTACGTTTTCGGCCTGCACAAGTCCCGTGAGCTGCCGGCGTTCCTGGGCGGAATATACGGCAGAATATACGAAACTCGAGCCGCCGGCGTAAGCCGGCGGTGGATGCCCCGCGAAGGCGGGCGTCTGGGGGCTGCGCTTCGCTTCGACCCCAGCCACCCACCGAAACGGGATTCCGGCGAGTCCGGGGGCTGCGCTCCGCTACGACCCCAGCCACCCGGCTCTTTTCCCCAGCCAATCTGTCGCCCCTACATCGCTGCGACGCCGGCCACCCGGCCGCGGCGGGGGGCAACCCACCTTGCGTTGCAACCCCTTTCGGGCTATAGGATGCAGATTGGCCGATCCGCGAGAGTCGCCGCCTCCGTGGGCGGCGGTCTCGCGGGCCGGGAGTCCATTGCCCAGAAGGGGATCATGCCATCCGCCCCAACGAATTCGCCTTTCAACGCTGCATAGCACCCGACTGCGGGGCCGCCTTCGGCGCTGAGGAGTTTCACATCGCTTGCCCCCGCTGTGGGTCGCTGCTGGAAGTGGCCTACGATTGGGATCGCCTCGCGCCGCCGCGGAGCCTCCGCGAGTTCGAAGCCCATTGGTCGCGGCGGGGCGATCCCCATTCCTTCAGCGGCGTGTGGCGTTTCCATGCCTTGCTTCCCTTCGCTTCCCGCGAGGACTGCGTCACCATCGGCGAGGGCCAGACCCTCTTGCAACGCTCGGACCGGATCGCGCGGTACGTGGGACTGAACCCGGGGCGGCTGTTCTTGCAGTACGAGGGGATGAATCCCTCGGGGAGCTTCAAGGACAACGGGATGTCGGCCGCCTTCACCCATGCCCGGCTGACCGAGGCCAAAAAGGCGGCCTGCGCGTCCACCGGCAATACCAGCGCCTCGCTCGCCCTGTATTGTGCGGTGACGCGGCTGATGCGGGCGGTGATCTTCGTCGGCTCCGGCAAGATCGCCTACGGCAAGCTCTCGCAGGCTTTGGATTACGGGGCTTTGACGGTGCAGATCGCGGGCGACTTCGACGACGCCATGCGGCGGGTGAAGGAGGTCAGCCGGACGCTGGGCATCTACCTCGTCAATAGCCTCAACCCCTTCCGTCTGGAGGGCCAAAAGACGATCATGTTCCGCGTCTTGGAGGCCCTCGGCTGGGAGGTGCCTGAGTGGATCATCGTCCCTGGCGGAAACTTGGGCAACTCCAGCGCCTTCGGCAAGGCCTTTCGCGAGCTGTTGGAGTTGGGCCTGATTCCCCGCGCTCCCCGATTGGCCGTCATCAACGCGACCGGCGCGAATACGCTCTACGACCTGTTCGAAAACCAGGGGCTTCGTTGGAACGGGGGGCGGCCCGACCCCGATCTGATCCGAAAATACTATGAGGACATGGATCGCCGGGGCCGGCGAGCCGAAACCATCGCCAGCGCCATCGAAATCAACCGGCCCGTCAACCTCACGAAGTGCCTGCAAGCCCTGGACACCTGCCGCGGCGTGGTCCGCGAGGTCACCGACCAGGAGATTTTGGACGCCAAGGCCCAGGTCGGGGCCGGCGGGCTGGGTTGCGAACCGGCCAGCGCCGCCACCGTGGCCGGGCTGAAGCGGTTGGCCGCCGAGGGCGTCGTCGGTCCCGACGAACGCGTTGTCTGCATCTTGACCGGACATCAGCTCAAGGACCCCACCGCCACCGTCGCCTATCACACCACGGACCAAGACATGTTCGACAGGGTGCTCGGCAGCCGGGGAGTGCATCGCGCCACGTTCGCCAACCGCGCGGTGAGCGTGGCCGACGATCTGAACGAAATCATCCGGGCCATCGAACTGTACGGCTGAGACCGACCAACACGCCGCCGCGAGCCGCTTGCGTAAGCTAGCGGTGGAACGCTACCCGAGATTCCAGTTTTCACGCACTGGTTCCACCACCGGCTGGCTGGCTGGGGTCGGAGCGTAGCGCAGCCCCCAGCCGGGCCTGTTCGCAGCGCATCCACCACCGGCTTATGCCGGTGGCTCAGGGAACTGATGCAAAACGCGAACGTGACGAGCAACGCGCGAGCGCGAACTTCGGATGCCGGGCCGAGGTGGAAGATCGGCGCGGAATAATCGTGGAATAACATCTTCGCAGGCATTGCAGAGGTGGGGTCATGGGAAAATTACGTCTTGCCGTGATGGGGGCCGCGGGTCGCATGGGCCGGCGGATCGTCGCCTTGGCCACGGAAGATGCGGAGCTGATGGTGACGGCCGCCCTGGACGCCGCCGATCACCCGCAAATGGGCCAGGATGCGGGCGTGGCGGCGGGCGTGGGTCCGCTGGGAGTGCCGCTTCGCCCCGACCTCAGCGCACCCGCCGACGTGGCCGTCGATTTCTCCTCCCCCCAAGCCACCGACCACGTGCTGGCGTTGTGCCGCGAACACCGCCTGCCGCTGGTGTTCGCCACGACGGGCATCTCCGCGGAGCAGCAGCGGCAATTGGAGGCCTTGGCGCGGGAGGTCCCCGTCGTGCAGTCCCCCAACATGAGCCTGGCCGTCAATTTGGCCGTGAAACTGGCCCAAACGGCGGCCGCCGCGCTGAAAGCACACGACGCCGACGTGGAGATCATCGAGCGGCACCACCGATTCAAGGAGGACGCGCCGAGCGGCACGGCCCTGGAGTTCGGCCGCGTCATCAGCCGCGAAATGGGGCAGACCGTGCATCGCCACGGGCGGGAGGGGCGACCCGGCAAACGACCCCGCAACGAAATCGGCTACCACGCCGTCCGAGTCGGCGACAACCCCGGCGAGCACGACGTGGTCTTCGGCCTGTTGGGGGAGACGGTGGAGATCATCGTCCGGGCGACCAACCGCGACGCCTATGCCAAAGGGGCCTTGGCGGCGGCCAAGTTCGTCGCGCGGCAACCGCCCGGCCTCTATTCCATGCGCGACGTCTTGGGACTGTAAACGCCGGTTCGAGCGTCCGCGTCCGCCGGCAATGGCGGACGGAAATCCCCGCGCTAACGGGGCGGCAGGGTTGTTTACCGTCAGGTGGTCACGGGGAGTTACCCTCAGGTGGTCACGGGGAGGGCGTGCCGGGGTCGCGTCGCTCGTACAGGATCACCGCGGCGGCCGGGGCCTGTTCCAAGGTCAAGGTGAATCCCTTCTCCATCAACTCTTGCCCCGTCGCCGTGTATCGCCAGTCGGAGTCCGCCTGCGTCAAGGCGTACGCGGCCGCCGGGACGAGGCCCTGCGGCCGGAAGGTGGGCGATTCCCCCGGTGCCGAGTCGCGGCGGAAGGCTTGGATCAAGCCGCGTCCTTCTTCCGGCAGGTCGAACTGCCAGGCGATCCAGACGTTTTTCTCCAGGCTGTAGGGCGTCAGGGGGTAATAGTCGCCGTAGAAACAGGGCGATACCTCCCGAAAGCGGCGATAGAGACGGCGGAGCGCGTCGTAGTCCAGATCCTTGACGCGAATGTCCACGCCGCAGCTCAAACTGGGGGCGACGTTGCTCCAAAAGGCGTACGGTTCGACCGGCGTCGGTCCCGCCCCGTAGTACGGCGCCGCCGCGCAGGCGACCGTGCCCGTCCCGTGATAGGGGAGCCAGAAGCTCAGCCCGTAAGTCATGCCCTGGTGGCCGATCGGCTCGTAGGCGTAGTCGCTCCGCCAGAGCGGCACCGCCCGCCGCATCGTCTCCAGATCGTTACGGCGTCCGCCGCTGGCACAGGAGTCGATGAGCATGTCGGGGTGGCGCCGCCGCAATTCGTCCCAGTGGGCCAGGTGGCCGGTCACGTAGCGATTCTCCGTGATGCCTTGCCGATCGGGGGCGTCCGCCGCCCGCCAAAACGGCAGAGGTTGGATATTGAAGTCCTCGCGGTAGAGGTCGATGCCCTGCTCGGTGAGCAATCGGTCGATGTGGTCGGTGAGCCATTGCCGAGCCTCGGGATTTCCCAAGTCGAGCAGGCGGGGGCCGTCTTCTCGCGGCTGAACCGCCGAGTCGTACAGGGAAAACGCCGCCGGATCGGGGCGGTCGCCCGGCCGCAGCCAACCGTACGACCACGCGCCGGACGGATTTTTTTCGGGGTCGAAGTCGCGGGCCGCATCGTGCAGACGCCCGTCGGGGCCGCGAATCCGCGCCTCCAAGCCCGTGGAATCGCAAATGTGGCTGCCGTTGCCGTAGCCCACGGCGAAGTCGAGCGTGGCGCCGGCCTGCAAAGCCAGGGTGCCTTCGTAGGCGACGTCCGCGCCCGCGCCGTCCAAACGCAGTTTACCCTCGAAAACGCTGCGATCCCCGGCGAGCACGTGGACGGAGGTCGTGGTCTGCCGGTCGATGGCCAGGAAACGGGCTTGCACGCGGTATTCGCCGGCCTCGGGAGCCGTA
>JAAZNR010000817.1 GCA_012798155.1 Thermogutta sp.
GCCGTCGTGCTCTTCGCGGTCGGTCGCCTGCAAAAGCAGGAAGGCGTCCTTCACGTCGTCGCCATGCGACTGGAAGATCTGTCTTCCCAATTGGAAAACCTCGGCACCCAATCCCGGGATTTCTGTTGAGCAGGGACTCCCGTGCCGCGCCGCGCTGCAATATCACTTCGATGCCTCAATATCACTTCGATGCGTCGTAACCGTTCACAGGAACCGTCCCCATTCTCCCGGCGAAGCCGGCGAAAATGGAACCCTCCCTCTTGGACGTGAAGGGAGGACATGTCTTTCGACCCGCAACGGCCCGGAAGATGTGCCCACCGCCGGCCCGTGAACGGCTACGATGCCGCAATATCACTTCGATGCCTCGGCCGGGGCACTCCAGATGGACTCCAATTGCCGAATCGCCAAGGAACCCACCTCGGCCGGGCCGTCAGCCGTAATCTGAAGCCCCAGTCGCCGAGGATCGAGAGGCAGGACGAACGACATGACGTATCGGCCGTCCGCGGCGAAAACCTCGATCGAGGTCCGATCGACCAGCAGGCGCAGATGCAGCGGCTTGCCCTTCGGCAAGCCTTCGATTTTGCCGCCGAGACAATCCAAAGTCCCGTCGTTCGGGCGATAGGAGACCTCCACGCCCCGCAGATTCAAGCTGATGAGCGACGCTCCACGTCCTTCCAAGGACAGCTCGACGTCGAGCAGCTCCCCGCCCGGGAACTCCTGAGGCCTGTCCGCCGCCAAGGGGATCCCCCGTCCCTCCGCTGGCTTGCGGTACAGCCCCTTGATCTCGTCGATGGGCAAGGCATGGAGTCGCAAGCCGTCCTCCGTGTTTCGCAAGGCGAATTCACGGGGAAAAGTCATCTGTTGATTGAAGGGCATGTCGCGGTAGGCGGAACCGTCGGAGTTCATCCAGCCGATGAAGATTCGCCTCCCGTCCGGCGCGTCATTCCACGTCTGCCCGGCGTAGCAGTTCTTTCCCCACTCGCTCGGCAAGACGGGGCTTTCCGCCCTGAAGGCATGCCCGTCGAACCTTCCTATCAGATGGTTCCCCGACGCGGACCACAGCACCCAACGGGTCTCGCCCGGGCTTTCTTCCACGGGCAGTTCGAACAACTCCGGGCACTCGAAGGCGGAGGGAAACTCGACTTCGCCCTCCGCTTGCCAGGTCTTCAAATCCTGCGATGAGAAGAGGGAGAAGGCGTCTCGCCGAACATAGAGGACCATGATCCAGCGCGAGGCGGGGGCGAACCAAAAGACCTTGGGATCGCGGTTGCCGTCCGCGATGGGGCCGACCACGGGATTGCCCGCGAACTTCGTCCAGGTTCGACCCCTGTCCAGGGACCAGGCCATGCACTGCGTGAACGGCCGGGGGTCGAACGACTCGCCCCCCGCCGCCGTGTAGAAAGCGCACATGGGCGGACGCTCGCTCGACCCCAGCCCCGACGTATTGGCGTGATCGACGACCGCCGAACCGGAAAAGATGGTGCCTGTTTCGTCGGGCAGGAGTGCATCGCCCAATTCCTCCCAATGGACCAGGTCGCGACTGACGGCGTGGCCCCACGTCATGTTTCCCCACCGCACGCCGAACGGATTGTGCTGGAAAAAGAGGTGGTATTCGCCCTGATAATAAACGAGGCCGTTGGGATCGTTCGTCCATCCCACGCGGGGCGAAAAATGGAATTGCGGCCGCAACGCCTCCCGGTACAAGTCCTCGGAAAAGATCGGCGTTTCCGCCTGCCGTGCCTGGGCCGCAACAATCTCCGCGGCCGACCGCGGCCGAACGTCCCAGCGAAGCTTTCGACCGCGAAACTCCGAGATATCCACGGAGGCCCAGAACCGTTCCCGCGTGCCGGGTTCGGCCACGTCCGCGTCGAAATAGCGGACCACGCGATCCTCCAGCCGCAGCCGGCAGCGAATGCGATCGGTGTCGTCGCCGACCGGCAGCAAGAGAAACCGCGATTCGGCGACGAATTCGTGCACCGCGGCCGCGGCCTTGTTCACGTTCGATTGCACGATTTCATCCACGTTGATGTGCCCCCAACCGCCGGAGCGGCGATCCACGATACGCAGAACGGCCGTCTTGCCGATGAATTCGGAGACATCCCAAGATTCCCAATCCAGTTCCTCGGATCCGCCCGGGTTCACGTTCGGCCCATGAGCCTTGCGTACGCTTTTGCCGTCCACAAGCAGTTCCATGAAGGTCTCGTCCGCATACCCGCCTCCGCCGATCAAAAAGCAGAGATAGCGTCTTTCGATGCGAAAGGGCGGGCTGACGAGGGTGCCCTGCGTGCCGTCGCCGCCGTAATAGGAGTTGACGAGCCGCTTGCCGCGATAGCCCGTCACCGGCATTTGATTGGGCAGGGTACCTTCCGCCGGTCCGGGACCGAAGGCCTCGCCCTCCGCCGTCCAGGGCGGGTATGCCGCCCTCTCGAAGTCGTCGATCAGAATATCCCTCTCTCTTTCCTCTTGCCCCGCCTCTTGCTCGGCGATCGCTCCGGTCTGAATACCCAGCCACGAGAACGTCAGCGCGACGACGCCGATCGACACAGGATTCAAAGTTCGCTTCATGACTCCCCTTCCTTTCTCGGCACACCGCCTCTCCGGAAACCCTCCGCCGGCTCGCCGTGATTTTACCAAGGCATACATGTAAAGCGTCTTGGTCGGCACGGCGACGCGGCCTTGGTCAACTCGCGGCCGCATCCCCGCGGCCCGCCAAACGCTGCTCGATTTCCTCCAGCGGAACCCCTTTGGTCTCCGGCATCACGAACAGCACC
>JAAZNR010000818.1 GCA_012798155.1 Thermogutta sp.
TCCGCACTCGTCTTTCGGCAAAGGTACGCAAGCTCATCCTTGAAGAAGACGCCGCCACGACGGTCGAGTACGCCGTCATGCTAGGCTTGATCCTGCTCACGGCCCTCGGTGCGATCGGGACCTTCGGCAGCGAAACGGGCGGCCTGTGGTCGGGGATCTTGGGCCGGCTGCAAGCCGTAGGTTTCATGCCTTAACGGCCGCTCCTCTCCGCGGCGAAGGGGACGGTTTCTTCCCAAGGCGAGCCGTTCTCCTCAGGCCGTCGGGATGCCTTTTCCCACCGACTTCGGCGGTCGTGAAGGGTCCCCTTGGATTTACCCTATCAGCTTATTGACAGACCGAAAAACCGGCCATATCATACCCTATGAAAGCAGGGTAAAGATTTCTAATTGGCGAAGATTTACGCCGTCTAAGACACCGACCAAAGGGACGAGAGGGCACCAATCCCGCAAGTCGCCCCATCGCCCTTGCTCTAACAACGGGCGTTGGTATTGCCAACGCGATCTCGAGTGAGGAGGGTGTGGTTCCGTAATGGGCGGCGTCGTCGGCCCCAGGACGCCGCCGAGTTTCCGGGGGGTCCTTAGAAGGAGGAAGATGCCATGACCCAGCGTAGCATGTTGCTTTGGGCGGCCGCGGCCTGGTTGCTGCTGCCGCTCGCCGGCGCCTCGGCGCAGGATGCCTGTGCCCCGGCCTGTGCGCCGGAGGCCTGCGCCCCTGCGTGTGCGCCGGTTTGTAAACCGGTCGTACCCTGCGTCCAAAAGACGGTTTGGGTCCGCCAGGTATGCACGGAAATGCGGACCGTGCGTTGCGTGCAATACGTGCCGCAAGAGAAGGAGTACACGGTCCACGTGGTCAAGCTGGTCCCTGAGACGACCACGGTGGAAAAGGAGTTCGTGGAGTGGACCACGGAGACCCGCACGAAAGAGGTTCGCTACACGGTATGCAAACCGGTGTGGGAGACGGCCACGCGGGAATACACCGTGATGGTGCCGAAGTGCGAGAAGGTGCAGGGCACCCGCAAGGTCTGCAAAATGGTGCCCGTCAAAGAGACGCGGAAGATCTGCGTGGATGAAGGCGGCTGGGAGGAACGTCCTTGCCAACCGGTGTGCACGGTGCGTTGCCGTTGTTGTCACCGGCGCGTGGTGACGGCCTGCTGCCCGCCCGCCTGCGCCCCGTCCGCCTGCGCCCCGTCCGCTTGCGAGCCGCCCGCCTGCGCCGCGCCCGCTGCCACCTGCAAGGTGTGGGTCTCCAAGCCGGTGATCAAGGAGGTCGAGGTCACCTGCCTCCGTCCGCAATGGGTGGAGGAGCCTTGCGAGTACACCCGCGTGGTCTGCGTCCCCGAAAAGCGAACCTGCCAGGTCAAGGTTTGCCGCTGGGAAAGGCAGGAGCGCGTCAAGCAGTGCCAGTATACGGTCTGCGTGCCGAAGAAGGTGGTGCGGCCGGTCCAGGTGACCGTTTGCAAGCGGGTCGTCGAGCCTTGCGTGAAGAAGTGCACGGTGATGGTCCCCTGCGTGGTGGAAAAGCAGGTGCCGGTCCGCGTTTGCAAGCGGGTTCCGATGACCGTGACGGTCCCGGCGCGCAGGTGCCACCGCTTGCACCATCGAGCCGTGGGTCCCGGCGTGTGCTGCGATTGCTGAATCGTCGCCGGCGTCCGCGTGTTCCGTGATCCGAGGATAGTCATGGCTCCGCGTCGAGCCGAAGCGGTCGGCCCGAGTCGCGGAGGCAAGATGCTCGTCTTGTTTCTCGATCATGCCGGTCCGCCTTGAGGAAGCCCCTCGAGGCGGGCTTTTTTGCGCCGCCGTGGAATCGCTACCCGAGATTCCAACGTTGACGCGGCGATGCCACCGCCGGGTTACGCCGGCGGCTCAACTTCGCGCATTGCGAATCGTGTTGTCAAAAACCCACCACCGGGTTACGCCGGCGGCTCATGGAACGCACGCACAACGAAAACGCGCAGCACAACGCGTGAGCGCGAGCCTCGGGCGTCAGCCCCAGGTGAGGGAGTCTCGGGCGTCAGCCCGAGGTGAGGGGGACTCGGACAGTTGGAGGAACTCGCTCCGTCGAGGCCGTCCTTCGGTCCGAACGGCGCAGGCTGCGGAAGGGTCGCCCGACCTATTTTCCGAGCCTTTCCGCCATATCGTTGACAGTGCCGAACGGCGACACCAAGATGGTGGCGTAGCCGCCGCGGCGGCCGATCGGCGAGTCCCGCGGCGCGAACGAAGCTCGCCTAACGCCGAAACAACTCGCGTAACGCCGGGTCGCGTAACGCCCGGAGAAAGGGAGACGAACGATGTGCGAATCTTGCCAAGGGGGAATCCCCAGACGGACGTTTTTGGCGGCAAGCGGAACCGCGGGCACCGCGGCGGCGTTCGGCGGGCTGATCGCCGCGGGGGAGAGTCGCGAGGCGTCCGCGGTCTTGCCGCCGCGCGAGAAGCAGCCCGCCCGAGTAGCCGTGGTCTTCCTCTACCCCCCCGCCGAAGTCGTCCTCGCCGGGCAAAACGAGGATTCCTGGCGGGTGCATCAGTGGTTCACCTGGCCGGGCAATCAATTCCAACCGGAACGGCAGGAAGAGCGTTTTGGGGCCAAGATTCGTGAAATCGCGGATCGGCTGGGCGTGGTTGCCGAGTTCGCCCCCAAGGCCCTGTACCAGGAGGCGGCCGTCGCCCAATACATCGAGGCCGTCAAGGCCTCCGCTCCCGACGCCGTGTTGGTGGTCAATTTTTGGAACACCTTCGCGGCCTGGTCGCACCGCATCGCGGTCGAGGCGGCGCCGGCGGCCATCGTCTATCAGCCGGTCGGCTCCAACCACCAATTGCCGGCGGAGGCCCTCCGCAACACGCCGGGGTTGTTCTACATCCATGCGATCGAGAATTGGGCGGAGATCGAGCGGGGACTGCGGGCCGTCCGGGCCAAGAAGATGCTGGCCCAAAGCCGCCTCCTCCGCGTGAGCGGCCGAGCGGAAGAGATGACGCAAACCGTGGAATCCGACTTGGGGACCGACGTCGTAACCGTCCCGGCCCAAGTATTCAACGACATCTTCGACGCCGTCCCCGCCGACGAGGCCTTGGTCGGCGAGGCCATGCAATGGAAGAACACGGCCGCCGAGGTCCGCGACGTCAGCGACGAATACTGCGTGGAGGCATTCCGCTCCCACCGCGCGGTGCGGGAAATCATGGCCCGCTACGGCGCCGACGCCGTCACCATCGAGTGCCTGTTTCTCAAGCACCGCAAGCCGTGCGTCAGTTTCGCCCTCAACAACGGCGATCTGATCCCTTGCGGTTGCGAAAACCAACTGGACGGGACGTTGACGCAGATGCTGGGGCGGTGGCTGTGGGACCGGGCGGGCTTCATGCACAATCCGGAGTTCGATACCAGCGAAAACCGCTACTTCGGCGCCCATTGCACGTGCGCCGTCAAGTTGCACGGCCCGGAAGGTCCCGCGCGCCCCTTCCTCATCCGCCCCTTCTTCCACCAGATGCCCAAGACGGCGGCCCTGGACGTGCAGTGGCCGGAAAACGAACCCGTCATCTTGGCCAAATACTATAGCGGCAAGAAGAGGCTGTGCTGTTGGACGGGTCGTGCGCTGGGTTCCCCGACTTGCCCGCCCGTCGGCGGATGCGCCACCCGCGTACTCGTGGAAATCGACCGCGTGCAGGACGTGTGCGAGATTTACCCGGGCCCCCATCCGATCCTGTTTTGCGGCACGCCGGGCGACGCCCGCACGCTCAAGGCCTTCGCCCGGATGTACCAACTGGAGCTGCTGGGCAACGTCTAGCCCGACGCGCCGCGGCGTCCGCCTTTCCGTTTTCATGGTGGGACGCGCTCGGTCGCGTCCGTGTGCTTCACCGCCTCGTCTCTCGGTAGCGTTGATCTTGGCCACGACGGAGCGTGGCCCTGCATCGTGGCGCCAACGACCGGGTGGCTGGGGTCGCAGCGGAGCGAAGCCCCCGGACGCGCATTTTCCCGGCGCCTCCACCGGCAGCTTACGCCTGCGGCTCGAGTTTCGGCACGCCTCCACCACCAGCTTACGCCGGCGGCTCATGATGACATCGCAGCGATTCCCCCGCCGGGTTACGCCGGCGACTCGAGTCGTGGCGTGCGTCCCCGCGGCCGGCGCGATCCCTGACGGCGTGCCGCAAGATCGGGTAAGCTGAAGGTACTCCCGCCGCGGATGATGCGACCGCGTGCCCCGGCGGCGAAATCGTGGGGGATGGGACCGTGGGGCGTCGCCGTCCGTGACCGCCGGCGGAA
>JAAZNR010000819.1 GCA_012798155.1 Thermogutta sp.
CCTCGATCTCCGCCACGTCGGCGCCGCCGCCCGACTTGGCCAGCGTCAGATCGTAACCCGACACGGATAACTCGGCACCGGGCACGCTCATGCGGATGCCGGAAAGATCCCCGCTAAGATAGTCGTTTTCGGCGGAACCGAGCACCAAGGCGGAATCGAAGCCGCCGGATGAGCTTACGACCGTCACGTCGGGAAAGAGCTTCGCCCGATTGTAGAACCCCTCGCCGCGGACCACGGATTGGACGGGCTGGAGGGTGGCTTGCTCGTCGCCGGGCGAATCGTAGAGCGTGGCCGAGTCCCGCCCGCCGTTCCGCGAATAGGCGTGAATGATGCCCGGCCCGATCAACTCGTGGTCGAAACCGGGCCCCTGGATGCGGCCCTCGTTCGGCCGCAATTCCACGCGGTCATCGCCCGGCGAGTCGATCAGTTCTCCCACCGCCGAAGCGGATACTCGAGCCGACACGGACTCGGTTTGATTGACCGTGACGGTTCGCCCCCCAAGGGAGAGCGTGGCGCCGCCGGGGGAAATGGAAATAAGCTCGTTCCCGCGAGAGGATTGGAGCACTGCCTGATCCCGGCCCTCTCCGCCCGCAAAGGACACTTCGCCGACCGCTGCGGGCAGGCTGTACGGAATGCCGTTGATCGTCACTTGCCCAGCGGCATCCTGGTACTCGAAGGCGTCCTCGCCGGCCGTGCCGAAAAAGGACCAGCCGCCGGCCGTGGTCGTGAGCAGGTCGGCCGCGTAGAGCACCTCGCCCGGCGCGGAGGCGACGACTTGCAGGTAGTAGGCCTGTCCCGCCGTGACGGCGGCGTCGATTCTCCCGGCGGCCTCGGCGACCCGAACCGCGGAGCCGCCCGATGCCTGGTACAGACGGACCGTCCCCGCATTCCAGGCGGCCGGATCGCCGTTCGTCCGCAGGGCCGAAAGGACCCCGGTGCGGGCGGCGGTAAACTGAAACCACGCATCGCCGGCTCCGGTGGGAAGTACGATGCGGGCGAAATCGAGCGTCCCGAGGTCGACGGGGGCCGCGGAAAGCATCAGCTTCGGCTCCAGGGCCTCGAGTCGGAGCTTGCGCGATCGACGAAATGTCGGCTTACCCCTTCGGAAGGGGGAGGGAGAAGATCGCTTCATGGCACAGTCGTAGTTGCGTCGTCAAGGATGCAGGCCCGGCGGTGAGTCGCCCCCACCTTCCGGCGGGTACGATACGCTGGGATCAACAAGCGCCGACGTTTCTCGCCGACGCTGGATGCCGATGAACGGAATTGCCAAGCGGTAGGCTATCTACCGGTTGGAATATAGGAATTACGAGAAGGTTCCGGATTATCCGCATTTTCAGTAGGATGCTGGTTCTGAATAGATTATCGAATTACGTTCGAATTTCCCTCGCGGCTGGGTGGCTGGGGTCGCAGCGTAGCGAAGCCCCCAGCTACCTTTTTTAGTGGCCCTTTCGCCACCGGCTTACGCTGGTGGTTCGTGTTACTTGCCTTACGCCGGCGGCGGGGTGGCCGCGTCGAGGTAGCCGCGGCAATCCAAGGTGTCCCCGCTCGTTTCCGCAGGTGACCGGGATCGCAGCGAAAAGACGAGGCCCGGCCGCTCACGTCATGGTGTGCATTTCTCGTGCCGCTAAACTTGGTCGGGATGGAGGAAAGCCGCGGAGATTTGGTTCGCTCTATCGCCTCGGCCGATCCAAAGGCGGCGAGGTTGTTCTCCTCTCGTCCAAGGTCCGAGGCCGAGCCAGGCGATTTGTCCGACTTGTCCGACGGACAGAGTTCTCCGCACCCCTACATCCGCCCTTTTGTGAAGCATAGCTCATGTTGATTCGGGATGCGGCGAGGCGTTTACGTCGAACTCGGCCACGACGGAGCGTGGCCCTCCACCGGGCCGGTAGGCCGGGAAGCAAGCCGGGTGGCTGGGGTCGCAGCGGAGCGAAGCCCCCAGACGCATGGGTGCCGCTGCGGGCTTGTCCGACAGTGCGGGGGGCTGATCCCATGATTAGCTGCTTCGACCGCCGGCTTACGCTTCACCACCAGCTTACGCTGGTGGCTCCTGTTAGTTAGTTGCCTCACGCCGGCGGCTCGGGCTTCAGCGATCCCGCCCGGCCGCGCTTGCCTCCGCCCGGCGGCTGCGTATCATTAAACACAATTCAGTAACGTCTATTTGTCTATTTGATCGATCAGGCGGGCGAATCTGGATCGCCGCGATCAAATCCCCCACCCTGGGTGGGCAATAGAGTCTAAGGTGTGTTGTTAGTTTGCCACAGTTGAAAGGAGAATGTTGAATGGCTTACACACTTCCCCCGCTGCCCTATGCGTATGACGCCCTGGAGCCGCACATCGATGCTCGGACCATGGAGATCCACCATACCAAGCACCATCAGGCCTATATCACGAACGTGAACAAGGCCATTGAGGGGACGGAATGGGAGAAGCTGCCCGTCGAAGATTTGATGGCGGCGATCCATCGCGTGCCGGAATCGATCCGCACCGCCGTCCGCAATCACGGCGGCGGGCACGCCAATCATTCCTTGTTCTGGACGGTCCTCGGCCCGAACGCCGGAGGCACGCCGCAGGGGCGATTGGCCTCCGCCATCGAGCGGGAGCTGGGCGGTTTCGACAAGTTCCGCGAGGCCTTCACCAAGGCGGCCATGGGGCGGTTCGGAAGCGGTTGGGCCTGGCTCTCCCTGGACCCCAACAAGAAACTGGTGGTCGAGGACACGCCCAATCAAAACAGCCCCTTGATGCACGGCAACATCCCGATCCTGGGCGTGGACGTCTGGGAGCACGCCTACTACCTCAAGTACCAGAATCGGCGGAACGAGTATGTCGAGGCGTTCTACAACGTGATCAACTGGGGCGAGGTGCTCCGCCGGTATGAGGCGGCCTTGAACCAGTCCACGCCGGAGTCGGCCAAGCATCCGCTGCGGAGCGATTCATGAGGCCTGCCCGCTGAGCCGCATCGGCTCTCAGCCCACGCAAAACGCCGCGAGAAGCCGGAAAAGGCCCTCGCGGCGTGCTTTTTGCACCAGGCGGTGAAGCGAAGTACGCGGCGGTGAAGGGAGCGGCCGGAGGGCTTGCACCCCCCTCGTTTCCCACGCAAGGCGATTCGGCGTCAGGGACTCGATTCCGTGTAGCCGTTCACGCCCCGGGAAGCGATGCACGGGAGAGGGCCGGCGTCTGGGGGCTTCGCTGCGCTACGACCCCAGCCACCCCGTCGGTTCCCACGCAAGGCGAACCCGGCGTCAGGGACTCGATTCCGCCAAGTAGGGCGACAGCAAGCCCTTGACGGCGTCGCCGTTGAGGTCCTGCTTTCCGAATCCCGCGACTGCGCCCAATTCGACGGCCTGCCGTTGATATTCGGGATAATTGGAGAGCAACATCACCGGAATCGCGGCAAGCTCCGGCGACTGCTTCATCTCCGCGATCAAGTCCAGGCCGGACTCTCCGCTCCCATCGAAGACCCGGTTGACCAGGACGAGATCGAACGGCCGCTCGCGGACCATCGCCAGCGCGGTCCGATGATCGGCGGCCGTCGTGATCTCGACGTTGAACCAGGCCGACAATCGCTGCGATAGGCGGGCGTTGTCGAAACCGCAATTGCCGACCGAGAGTACGTGCTTGCTCAAGGCGGATATCCACCGGGGTGAAAAGGAATCGGGCACGCATCGCGCGATCGACGCGCACCAGGCGGACACCTTTGCCGGAGGCGGCTTTCGCGCGGGCACCGCATTCAAGCGGCCAGGGCGCCCTCCAGTGCCCGTTTCAGATCGTCCTTGGATCGAGCACCGATGAACTGATCGACGACTTGCCCGTCCTTGAAGACCATCAGCGTGGGGATGCTGGTGATGCGATACCGCATGGCGATGTCCTGGCATTCGTCGACGTTGACCTTGCAGACCAGGGCCTTCCCCTGGAACTCGCCGGCCAATTGCTCGACGGCGGGGGCGACCATCCGGCACGGACCGCACCAGGGCGCCCAGAAATCGACCAACACCGGAACGTCGGACTGCAATACCACCGAATCGAACTCCGCAGACGACAGCTCTTTGGCCAAGCCCATGATCAAACCGTCCTTATCCCTTATTCCTAAGACTCCGCGATTGGACGAGACACGTCCTACCCGTCCCCAATCCCTTCCGGTGCTTTGATTATAGAAGTACGCCCCGGCGGGTCAACGGAAGCCGCGGCTCCCCGGCCGAGCCG
>JAAZNR010000820.1 GCA_012798155.1 Thermogutta sp.
CGGCGTACGCCAAGGCCGTCAACCAGGATCCGCTTTGGCCGCAAGCCCGCTTGGGCCGGGCGGCCGCGTTCGCGGAGCTGGGACGGGTGGACGAAGCAGTCGCCGAATACCGCACCTCGGTGCAGATGAATCAATTGAGCATCGCCGGCCTGCTCGATTTCGCGAGGTTGTTGATATTGCAGAACTTGGTACGCCCTCGGGCGGAGCGAGATTGGACGGAAGTGCGGCAGGTATTGGACGCCCTGGACAAGCAAGCTCCCAACTCGCCCGACACCGCCATCCTGCGGGCCGAAATCGCGGCCGCGGACGGCAACCATGCCGAGGCGGAGAAGACGCTCGAAGAGGCTCGAAAAAACCGACCCGACTCCCCCGATTTGCTGCTGACGCTCACGGCGCTGGCCTATCGTGCCGGTGATGCCGCCAAGGCCGAGCGGCTCCTTCAGGAGGCGGAGCAAAAGTTCGGACCGACGGCGGCGGTACTGTCGGCCAAGGCTCGCTTTCTCATCAGCACGGACGCGGCACCCGAAAAACTGGATGCGGGCCTCTCGGCGATCGCGGACCAAGGGAAATCTCTCCCCGCGGCGGATCGACAGCGTTTGCTCAACTCTCTGACGGTGTACGCAATCCAGGCGGACCGCATCGAATCGGCGAAGCGATTTTGCCGTGAACTCTCCTCTCTCGCCCCCAACTCGCTTCGTGTTCGCTTGTTGCTGTTCGATCTGGCGATTCGGGCACAAGACTACCAAACCGTGGAACCCGTGCTGGAGGAAATCGCGCGGATCGAGGGCCGCGGCCCGCTTTGGAATTACGGCAGGGCGGTCTACCTCTTTCTCAAATCCCAAGGCGAGGATCGAGCGGCGTTGCGGTCGGCGCTCGGCCACCTGGACCAGGCAGCGGCGCAACGCCCCAACTGGGCCCGCTTGCAGTCTCTGCGAGGCATCATTCATGAACAATTGGGCGACGAAGCCGCCGCGCTGAACGCCTATCTCAGCGCCGTCGATCTCGGTGATCGCGACCTGACGACCATTCGCCGCGTGATTCCCTTGCTGTACAAACAGCAGCGTTTCTTGGAAGCGGACCGGATCGTGCGTGCCATGGAAGAACGCCAGGTTCCGCTTTCCGCCGACGTGGATCGGCTGGCATCCAACATCAATCTTCAACTAGAGAATTACGATCGCGCCCTCGATATGGCGCGGCGAGCCGCCGAAAACAGCACGGACTATCGGGATCACGCCTGGTACGGCACGGTCTTGAGCGTGCTGGCCAATCGCGCGCAAGCCTCCGGCCAATCGGCCGACGCGGACCGCAATTGGAAACTTGCGGAAACGGAGTTCCGCAAGGCCGTGGAGCTTTCGCCCAAAACGCCGGACGCCTGGGTGGCCTTGATGCAGTTCTACGCGCGATCGGGCCAAAAGGAAAAGGCCGAAGCGGTCATCCAAGAAACCCGCGCCTCGCTGGAGGGAGGATTGGCCCCCTTGGCGTTGGGTCAGTGCTACGAAACCCTGCAAAACCTCGACGAAGCCGAACGCTATTATCAAGAGGCCCTCGCTACTTCCCCCTCCGATCCCCAGGTCATTCGGCAGGTGGCGGAGTTCTATCTGCGGACCGGACGGACGGAATCGGCGGTCACGCAAATCAGTCGTCTGACCGGCGGCGAAGTGCCGGCCAAACAAGAAGACCTGGCCTGGGGACGTCGCGCGATGGCCCTGCTTCTGGCCAATCGCGGCGGGTACGAGAACCTGCAAAAGGGTCTTTCTCTGATGCAACAAAATCGGACCGGCGGCGTCGCAACGATTCAGGACGCCCGCGCGGAAGCCCTGCTGCTCAGCTCTCACCCCTTGCGGCGAGAACGCAACAAGGCCCGCGAGATCTTGGAACGGTTGGTCGCCGAATCTCCCCAGGTAACGCCGGACGATCGTTTCGTCCTGGCCCAGCTCTACATGGCGGACGGCGACGTGGTCAATGCCGCGCGGCACATGCGATCGCTGCTGGCCTCCCATGGAAACGAACCTCGCTACGTTCAGAGATTCGTCTCGTTCTTGATTCAGCAAGAAAATTATTCGGAGGCGGAAGTCTGGCAGAGACGACTGGAAACCCTCGCGCCCGATGCGTTTTCCACAGTCTCGTTGCGTGCCCGACTCCTCGTCGAGCAGGGACAAGATGACGCGGCTTTGGCCCTCTTGAAGGGCTACGCCGAACAAGCTCCGGCGCCCGCCGAGCCGGCCGCGGCCCCCCCCTCCGACACAGGCGCCGGAACGGACGGCGAGACCCCCGCAGCGCAAACCGCCGGCGATCCCAAGCCGGCGGAAACGGCAAGTACCGACGGTTCGAATGCCGCGGAAACGCCAAACGCCGACGGCTCCGGAAGGCTGTTGCAACTGCGGCGTGCCATGGTGGGAGATGCCTTGGAAGGTTTGGCGCAGGTGCTGCGCCGCAAAGGGCGGCAAGAATCGGCGGACCGTTTCCTCGCCGAAGTGGAATCGGTCTACCGCGACTTCGTCGGGAAATATCCTCAGGCGACGCCGCTGTTGGCAGCCTTTTTGGCACGCCGCGGCAGAACCGACGAAGCGATCGAGCTGTTTCGCCGGCATTGGCCCGAAAGCGATCAGAACATCATGACGGCCGCCGCGAGCGTCTTGTTATCCCGCGTTTACGAAGACAAGACCCGCGCCGCCGATTTGGAGGCCACGCTTCTCGATGCATTGGAAAAGCTTGAGCGACCGCAAGGCATCCTGCTCACAGTGGCCGACTTCTACGGCCTCCAAGGGCGCGTGGACGAGGCCGCCGCGCTGTACGAAGAGGTGCTACGTCGCGATCCGCACAACGTCCTGGCCCTGAACAACCTGGCCGTGATCCTCGCCCTGGGACGCAAGAATCTTGACCGCGCATTACAGTGCATCGACCAGGCGTTGGCCATCTCGGGGCCGGTCGCCAATATCCTCGATTCCAAGGCGATCATCTTGATGGCCCGGAATAACCCGCAAGAGGCCCTACGCATCCTGAGCGACGCGATCTCCGACCAACCCACGGGCATGCTCTATTTTCGGCAGGCTCAAGCCCTCTTGGCGCTCAAACAGAACGCCGCCGCCAAGAAAGCGCTGGAAGAAGCCTATGCCATGGGATTCTCGCGAGAAAGCCTGCATCCGCTGGAGCGTGAAGCCTTCGACCGACTCGAGGCTGCCCTGGGGAAGCCGGAACCTAAGTCGTGAGGTCTTTTCCACCAACTTGCCTGGAGAAAAATCCGCTCGCTTGGAGAAAACTCCGCCGGCCGGATCCGCCAAAACTGACGCCTTCTGCGGCGGGCAACGGCATTAGTTTTACTACGCAGGATAAGAAGTTGGGAAAACTGGAAGACGAAGCTTTGTGAGTCTGCAAAAGATCGGTAAGCCGGTTTCGGCGATTTTGCGCAGTAAAATTAGCGGTTTCCCACCAATTCACGGGGTTACGGCTGCCGCGTCGCGGTGGTCCCAAAGCGCTCTAAGGTGATCCAAAAGCGCTATAATAGGGCAGGCGTTTGGCCGACTTCAGGGCGAGCGGACGTAATCCGGAGGAAGCCGGGACATGATTGTGATCGTCGATTACGGCATGGGCAACTTGCGCAGCGTGCAAAAAGCAGTCGAACGCTGCGGTTCGGAAGCGCTGATCACGGACGATCCTCACGTCGTCGCTCGGGCGAACAAGGTCATCCTTCCCGGCGTGGGCGCGTTCGGCGATGCCATGACGGAATTGGACCGGCGAGGGCTGGTCAAGCCGATCGTGAAGACCATCGAGCTCGGCAAGCCGTTCCTGGGCATTTGCCTGGGCCTGCAATTGCTTTTCGAGACAAGCTACGAGAACGGACGGCACAAAGGTCTGGGCGTCTTTCGCGGGGAGGTCGTCCGTTTCGATCTTCCGAAGGAGTTGGCGGTTCCTCATATGGGCTGGAATCAAGTCCGCCTGGAGTGCCCGAATCCCCTCTTTCGCGGAATCGCCGATGAGGCCTACTTCTTTTTCGTCCACTCGTACTACGTTGTTCCGCGTGATACCGAAATCGTTTCCGGCACCACGGAATACGGAATCCGCTTTTGCTCGATGGTCCGCCAGGACAAAGTGTTCGCCGTACAGTTCCATCCCGAGAAGAGCCAGGCCTTGGGATTGAAGGTCATCGAGAATTTCGTCGCCCTCGGCAGTTGAACGGGCTGCGATCCGCAGGGAAATGGCAGCGATGGAAACCGAGTGAGTTACCCCGTCGCTCCGGAATCGGCACCCCATCCACAGCGGCGCCCCGTCCAGACCCCGGCCTAACGGATGGAGGGCCTTTTCTCGGTTCGGCGACCGCCATCCGGGCCGGGGTGGCATCTTGAACGAAGGTCCTTACTGTGTCATATTACAGGGTTTACCAACCCGTGTTGGCACCGGCAAGGATTCGTGCAGTGGAAATCTGGCCCGCGATCGACCTTCGAGGGGGGAAATGCGTACGCCTCCGGCAGGGAGACTATGGGCAGGAAACGGTGTTTGGCGACGACCCCACCGAAACGGCCCTGCGTTGGGTCGCCCAGGGTGCCAAACGCCTGCATTTGGTAGACCTCGATGCCGCTCGAGACGGAAGCCCCCGCAACCTCGAAGCAGTTCGTCGAATCCGCAGCGCCGTAGGAGTCGCAATCCAGCTTGGCGGCGGCGTGCGGAGCGAAGAGACCATCCGCGGGTTGCTGGACTTGGGAATGGATCGTCTGGTCGTCGGCACCGCCGCGATCAACGATCCCGAGTGGTTTCGAGCGATGGTCCGGCTGTTTCCCGGCAGGTTGGTCCTCGGACTGGATGCACGGGACGGACGGCCCGCCACCGACGGCTGGCAACGGACCTCGCGGTATCCGGCCGCGGATTTCGCGGCTCGATTCCAAGGCGAACCCATCGCCGGCATCGTCTACACGGATATCAGCCGAGACGGTATGTTGAGCGGGCCGAATGTGGACGCCGCGGCCGCCATTCAAGAGTCGGTCAAGGTGCCGGTAATCGCGTCGGGCGGGGTCTCTTGTCTCGACGACATCCGCCGTTTGGCGAAAGCCGGCCTGGCCGGCTGCATCATCGGACGGGCCCTCTACGAGGGCCGCGTTTCCTTGTCCGAGGCCATGAAGTTCGAGACGGAGGTCGCCGCTTGAGGGAATCCCATCCGGGAATGCGGGTTTTCGGCGGTTCTCCGGCGATTCCATCGGCTGCGGCCGATAAGGTTCAACACAGAGCGCTGGTACTTGTTAACCCATTAAGGACGGTTCGATGACGATGTTTCCTGTAGACAAGATTCGCAATGTGGCGCTTTGCGGGCATGGTTCCGTCGGCAAAACGACGTTGGTGGACCGAATCTTGGGATTGACGGGAATGGTCGCTCGACCGGCCGACGTCGATGACGGCACCAGCATCTGCGATTTCGACGAAGAGGAAAAGGCCCACCGTTACACCGTGGAGGCCAAGGTCACCTACTGCGATTACGAAGGCTACCGCTTTCATCTCTTGGATACGCCCGGCTATCCCGATTTCATCGGTCAGACCATCGGGGCGCTTCGGGCGGCGGACACCGCCGCTATTGTGATCAGCGCGCAGTCCGGGATCGAAGTCAACACGCGCCGCGTGTTCAATGAGGCGGAAAAGGCCGGAATCGGACGGGTCATCATTCTGAACAAGCTGGACGCGGAAAACGTCGATTTCGAGGGCGTGCTGGGACAAATCAAGGAGGCTTTCGGCGACCGCTGCATGCTCATCAACGTGCCGATCGGTTTGGGCGCCTCGTTCTCGGGCGTGGTTTCCGTGCTCAACGCCGACCGGAACGCGGCCGGTGCCGTCGTAGATCCAAGCGCCCTCAGCCAATCCCTCCTGGAATCCATCGTGGTGGCCGACGAGGAGGTCTTGAACCGCTACTTCGAAGGCCAAATGCCGACCGAGGAGGAAATCGCAAGGCTCATGCGCCGGTCGGTCGCCGATGGAACGGTGATCCCCATTCTTTGCGTCTCCGCGAAAAGCGGGATCGGGCTGAAGGAACTGCTGGACGGCCTGCGGCTTTGCGGCCTGTCTCCCGACATGATCGTGAGGAAGGCCAAGCGGCTGGACAATGGCGAGGAGGTCGAGCTTGCGGCCGATCCCAACGGCCCGCTCGTCGCGCAGGTCTTCAAAACCCGGGTGGACCCTTTCGTGCAGAAGTTGAGCTTCCTGCGGGTCTTTTCCGGGACCTTGAAGAGCAACAGCACAGTCCCGATGGCGGGCGAACGGAAGGGCATCAAGATAACGCAACTGTTCCGCGTTCAAGCCTCGGAGACCGCGCCCGTGGAGGAGGCCGGCCCCGGCGAAATCGTGGCCGTGGCCAAAGTCGAGGAGCTTCGCACCGGCTCGACCATCGGCGAGTATGCCATGCCGCCCATCGAATTCCCGACGCCGATGACGGGTCTCGCCATCACGCCCAAGAGTCGCGGTGACGAGCAAAAACTCTCCGGATCGCTGGCCAAGATCTGCCAGGAGGATCCCACTTGCCGCCTGGATCGTGATCCGCAGACCAAGGAATTGGTGATCTCGGGAATGAGCGAGCTGCACCTGCAATTGATCCGGGAACGGCTCAAGCGGCGAGACAAGGTCGAAGTGGACGTCAAGGAACCCAAGATCCCTTACCGCGAAACGATCCAAGCCAAGGCCGAGGGGATGTACCGGCACAAGAAGCAAACGGGCGGCCGGGGACAGTTCGGGGAAGTGCACATTCGCATGCAGCCCTTCCCACGCGGTGCCAAAGTGGAGGAGTTCGCCACCAAGGAACGTTTCCCCGAAATGAAGGAAGTCCACTACCACGAGGAATCCAATTTCCTGTGGATCGACTCGATCGTGGGCGGAACGATTCCGACCAACTTCATGCCCGCCGTGGAAAAAGGCTTTTTGGAGAGGATTACCAAGGGCGTCATCGCGGGGTATCCCGTGCAGGACGTGTGCGTCGAGGTCTTCTTCGGCAAGCACCACCCCGTGGACAGCTCCGAGCAGGCCTTCAAGACCGCCGGCTCCATGGCGTTCCGCAACGTCTTCCAACAGGCCAAGCCGGCCTTGCTGGAGCCGATCGTCAAGATCGAGGTCACCGTTCCCAACGACAAGGTCGGCGACATCAACAGCGACATGTCGGGACGCCGCGGCCGGGTGCTGGGGATGACCTCGGCCGGGGGTAATTTCCAAACCATTTCCGCGGAAGTGCCGCTCGCCGAGGTGATCACGTACGGACGCGCGCTGTCCAGCATCACGGGAGGGCAGGGGAGTTATACCCTGGAGTTCAGCCACTACGACGTGGTGCCGGGCAACGTCCAGAAGGAAATTATCGAGAAGTCGAAGGTGCAAGAGGAAGAAGAGGAGTGATCGACGGCTTGGCCGATCTCCGGATTCCGGCAGCGCCGCTCGGCGATGCGGTCGTCGTCACATCATGGCGGCACGGCTGGAACGACATAAGGGAACCGTTCACGGGAGGATCCCCATTCCCCCCGGAGAAGTCCGCAAAAATGGGAGCGTCCCCTTCGGGCGTGAAGAGGCCGGGTTTCTTTCTCGGCCCCCAACGTGCCGGGAGAGGCGCCTGCCGCCGGCCCGTGAATGGTTGCAATAAAAGAAAGTCTGCGTCAGGCTCTCGGCGACCTTCGGCATCGGGACGGTTCCGGCCCGCCGCTTAGGCCGTTGTGCCGAGCTTTTCCCGAATGAATTGCTTGGCCTCCGTGAGTGCGTCCGGCAGTTTGTCGGGGGATTTGCCGCCGGCCTGGGCCAAATCCGGACGCCCTCCGCCGCCGCCTTTCACTTCCTTGGCCGCGGCCTTGACCCAGGCCACGGCATCGGCTCCTCGTTGAACGAGGTCGGGCGAAAGGCCGGCGATCAGCGTCACCTTGCCCGTCTCCTTGTCGGCCGTCCCCAGTAGCACGGCCACGCCCTTTTGATTCCGCCGCAGCCCGTCGATGGCTTGACGCATCCCCTCGGCGCCGACGTCGGGGACCTCGGCCACGATCAGCGTCACGCCGTCGAACACCTCGGCCGCCCGGCGTAGCTGCTCCACGGTGATCGCCGCCGTTTGTCCGCCGTGCGCCGCCTGCTTGCGCAATTGCCGCAGCTCGCGGAGGGTTGCCGAGAGGCGCTCGGCCGCCTCATGGGGCGGAACATTCAGTAAGGCGCTGACTTCGCTCAGAGCACGCGCGGTGTCGCGCGCGAACTCGTAGGCACGGAAGCCGGTGTAGGCCGTGATGCGCCGCGTGCCGGCCGCCACGCTCTCCTCGGCCACGATCTTGAATAGCCCGATCCTTGCAATCTGCTCCAAATGGGTTCCGCCGCACAATTCCCGGCTGTAGTCTCCGACGGAAACCACGCGGACCACATCGGGATACTTTTCGCCGAAGAGCATCATGGCGCCGATTTTCCGCGCTTCCGGCAGCGGCATGTAGGCAATGCTTACGGGAGCCCCATCGAGGATGCGACGATTGACTTCGGCTTCGATCCGCTCCAGTTCATCCTTGGTGACGGCGGCATGGTGGGAAAAGTCGAACCGCAGCCAATCGTCGTCCACCTTGGATCCCTGCTGCTGCGCATGCTTGCCCAGCACACTCTGCAGGGCATAGTGCAGAATATGGGTCGCGGTATGCGCTCGCCGAATCCCCTCCCGTCGAGGAATATCGATCTCGGCCTCGAGA
>JAAZNR010000821.1 GCA_012798155.1 Thermogutta sp.
CCGCCGGCCGCCGAACCCCTGGAATGACGAACCCCTGGAATGACGATCCGGCATGAGCGAATCCGCCCGTATCATCGCGATCGGCGACATCCACGGCTACTCGCAGCCGCTGGCCGCGCTGCTGAATGCCATCCGCCCTCAGCCCGGCGACGTGATCGTCACGCTGGGCGATTACGTGGATCGCGGGCCGGACAGCAAGGGCGTCCTCGAGATGCTCCTCGCCCTGGAGCAACATTGCCGGCTGGTGCCGATCCTGGGCAACCACGACGAAGCGATGCTGGACCTCGCCCACGGGCGGACGGAGTTCTTCGAGGATTGGTTGAGCTACGGCGGGACGACGACGCTGGCCTCTTACGGCTGCGCTCGGCCCTCGCAAATCCCCCCCGCTCACCTGGCCTTTCTGGAACGCTGCCGCGACTACCACGAGACGGAACGGCATTTCTTCGTCCACGCCAACTATTGGCCGCACTTGCCCTTGGCCGAGCATCGCGCCTTGGAGCTTCGCTGGGAGTCCCTGCGGCAGCGAACGCCCGGGCCGCACATGTCCGGCAAGATCGCCGTGGTCGGCCACACCGCGCAAAAGGACGGCGAAATCCTCGATCTCGGCTATCTCAAGTGCATCGACACGTGGTGCTACGGGGGCGGCCCGCTGACCGCGCTCGACGTGCAAGAGGGAACGGTCTGGCAGGCCGACCAAGAGGGGCGTTTGCGAGAATGACGGCGTGGGATGGCAAGGCGCTCGCCGGGCCGCCCAGCCGCTCCCCGCGCGCCGCCGCCCGCTCCCCCGCAATCGGCTCAGCCGGCGTCGCTCTCCGGCCGGCCGAGGACGCGGCGGATGACTCGCTCCGTCCGGTCGTTGAGGGCGAAGAAGGGGCTAAGCCTGCCCAGCTCCGCCAACTCCCCGAGTAGGGCGGAAACCCCGATCACCCGAGCCAACCGGCAGGGTCCGCCCCACCGCCGGGGAAATCCCAGCCCGAACACCGCCGCCGCGTCCACGCCGCGAGGATCATCGACCACCCCGTCGGCCAGCAGGCGAAAGCCCTCCAGCATCATGCCCAGGGTCACGCGGCGAACGACTTCCTCGCTCGGCGGCCGGGTTTCCGCCTCGACCTCCCACCAGGAGCGGATCCAATCCTCGCAGGCTTCATCGCGTTGCGGGGGCGTGGTCCAGGCGGTCGTGCCGGAATAGGTGTAAAAGCCGTTCCCGCACTTCCGCCCCAGCCGTTTTCGCTTCAACAAGGTGACGAGGATCGGCGAGGGGGCGACCCGCTCGGGGAAGGCCTGCCACAACACGCGACCGACGCGAAACGTGGTATCGATGCCGATTTCATCCATGATCTTGCACGGCCCGCCGACCCAGCCGCAGCGTTCGATCGCGGCATCCACCTGATGCGGCAACCACCCTTGCCGGAGCATTTGCAGGGCCTCGCTCAGAAAGGGAAAGAGCAGCCGATTGACGGCGAAACCCGGCCCGTCGCCCACTTCCAGCGGCAAGCGGCCCAGGCCCACGACCAAACGCCGCGCCGCGTCCAGGGCGTCTGCGGCCGTCCAGGGCGCCCGAATCACCTCCACCAACATCCGTTCCCGCACGGGGTGCAGAAAGTGCAGGCCGAGGAAGCGAGCGGACCGCGTCAACCCGGCCGCAAGGGTCGCCAAGGGGATGCCCGACGTATTGCTGGCCAGCACGGCCGCAGGACACAGCAGGCCCTCCAAGCGCGGCAGGAGGTCGCGTTTGACGGCCTCATCCTCCACCACGCACTCCACCACGAAATCGCAGTCCCGGAGATCGGCAAGCTCCGCGCTCAGGCGGAGCCGGTCCAGCAAGGCACGAATGTCGGATTCCGACCAGCCGGCCGCCGAGCAGTCTTGCGCGATCCGCCGCGGCGCCGTTTGCAGGACCTCCGGGTGCAACTCTTGCAGGGTCACGCGGTGACCGCCTCGCAGGAGCAGGGCGGCGATCGTGCAACCCATCAGGCCGGCCCCGACGATGCCCGTCCGAGCGGCCGTCTCCCCGGCGACCTCCGGCCGAAGCGTGGCCCGGCTTGCCTCCGCCTCTTTTGGAGGCGCAAGCCTGTCGCCGGCGGGTTCGCCGAATCCCGTTTCCGGGTCGCTCCGCCCGCAATAACGCAGCAATTCGCGGAGGTAGTCCGCCGCGTCGGGCAGACCGGCCTGGGGGCCGCTCGAAAGCCGTTTCCAAACGGCGGTCATGGCTTCTCCTTGCGGGAAACGGCTCCCGGCTCGGGGGAAACGGCTCCCGGCGAACAACCGAACGAAATCGCGTCGGAACCCGTCTCATTCCGTCCGCCGCCCTCCAGGTGGGCGCGGGCGAATTCCGCGCGCAGGGCATCCCGCAGCGCGGCGTTCTCCGCGGGGCCGGCTTGCCGGGGGAAGTCCCGGGCGGGAGGCCAACGCTCGGAGAGCCGTTCGTGC
>JAAZNR010000108.1 GCA_012798155.1 Thermogutta sp.
GGAGGTCCCCGTCCGGCCGGGCGGTACCTACCTTCTGGCCGTCTGGGGACGTTGCCGGGACCTCCGCGACGGCGACCTCCGCCTGCACCTGCACATCCATCGGGCGGACGGGACCTTGTCGGCGGATAGCCCCATGCGCGGGACCGGGACCGGCATCCAAGACACCACCGATTGGACGCTGCTCTCCGGGACGTTCACCATGCCGGCGGACGCCGCGCGGATCTCGCTGCACCTGACGACCGAGGGGCAGGGCACGCTGTGGCACGACGGGGCGTTGGCGGTGGAGGTGGTCCCGGCCGTGCCGGCAACCTGGGAAGCCCGGCCCTTGCCGCAAGACGCGCCCTTGGCCGTCCGTCCGGTGAACCCGCTGATCAAGGTCTTTCCCGACGAACCGGTCGGCCCTTCCGCGCCGCCCGTCCTCGACCTGGCCGGCAACGAATACGAACCCCTGCAATTGGCGGTCCGCAGCGGCCGAGCGTGCAGGCTGCGGATCACGGCGGAGCCGCCCCGCGGCCCCGGCGGCGCCGTGTTGCCCCCGCCGGAAATCCACGTCGTCGGTTACGTGCCGGTGGACTATCCCACCAACTACTATCGCGACGACAACCCGGAATGGTATCGCAAGATTCCGCACACGTCGCCGGGTTGCGACGGTTTCCCCGGCATGTGGCCCGATCCGCTATTGCCGCGGGCGGAGCTGGACCTGCCGGCGCAGGAGACGCACGCGGTGTGGGTGACCTTTTTCGCCCCGTCGGGCGCGGCGCCCGGCGAATATCGCGGCACGGTCCGCTTGCTGGAGGCGGGTTCGGGGTCGAGCGAGGCGGCGGCCGAGGTGCCCTACACGCTCCGCGTCCGCGGCTTCAGCCTGCCGCCCACGACCCGCTTCAAGGCGATCTATGACGTGCGTCTTGGGCCGGGGTCGGCCGATTGGCCCGGCGGCCTGGACGCCTGGTATCGCCCCCTGGCGTCGCTCATGGCACGGTATCGGCTTTGCCCGGACGTCGTTCGCCCGATGCCCCGATTCCGCCTGGAGGACGGCCGCGTGACGGCGGACTTCACCGCCTTCGACGAGGCCGCCCGCTGGTACTTCGACGAAATGCAATTCCCCCACAGCTACACGCCGTGGGACCTGTATCTGTTCGGCTGGGGGCATCCGCCGAAAACGGCCTGGGGCGAGCCGCCCTATCCCGGCGACTATCCCTACGAAGGCGCGGATCGCGCCCGCCTGCGGCCGGAATTCCAACGCATGTACCAGCAGGCCCTGCGGCTGTTCTGGGATCATGTGAAGGCCAAGGGCTGGGCCGACCGCTTCGTGCTGTACATCTCCGACGAGCCCTTCTTCCGCGAGGAGCACATCATCAAGCAGATGCAGGCCCTCTGCGAGATGATCCACGAGGTCGATCCCGCCATCCCCGTCTATTGCAGCACCTGGCATCACGTGCCCGATTGGGACCGCTCGCTGGACGTCTGGGGCATCGGGCATTACGGCGTGGTCCCGGTCGATGAAATGGCGGCGATCCGGGCCTCCGGCAAACGCATTTGGTTCACCACCGACGGCCAGATGTGCCTGGATACCCCGTACTGCGCCGTGGAGCGGCTGTTGCCCTACTATTGCTTCCGCTACGGGGCCGAGGCCTACGAGTTCTGGGGCGTGGCCTGGACGACCTACGACCCCTACCGCTACGGTTGGCACGCCTACATCAGCCAGTCGGACAAGCCGGGTAATCGCTACTGGGTCCGCTATCCCAACGGAGACGGTTTCCTCATCTACCCCGGCAAGCCGATCGGTCTGGACGAGCCGATACCGACGGTTCGCCTGGCCCAGGCCCGCGAGGGAGTGGAGGATTACGAGTATCTCGTGATGCTCCGCGAGGCGATCGCGCGGGGCAAGGCCGCCGGGCAAGACGTGGCCGAGGGGGAGGCCGCACTGCGGGCGGCCGAGGAGTTGGTGAGCATTCCCAACGCGGGCGGCCGGTATTCCACGAAGATTCTGCCCGATCCGGATGCCGTCCCCCGCGCCCGCCGGGCCGTGGCGGAGGCCCTGGAA
>JAAZNR010000822.1 GCA_012798155.1 Thermogutta sp.
CAACGGCGTCCAGAATACGAATGGGTTGATCGGGCGGCATGGCGTAGGAGCCGGGTTTGGCCACCAGACCGTCCACGAAGAAGGGCAGGGCCTCGCGCTCCGCCACCCGCACCACGTCCCCGTCCGAAAGCCGGTACTCGCTCGGCGAACCGGCGGACGACGTCAAATTGATTTGCTGCACGCGGAGCGAGCCGGAGGCGTTCCAAGCGGCGGGCCGCACGCCGTCCGAGGCATCCGCCTCCGCGGTCAGGGGAAGCCTCTCGGCCGAGGAAGGATCGCTCCCGGCACGGTGAATCTCGACGATCGGGCCGGCCTTGGAGTTCAGCCCCTCCGCCGCCACCAGGGCGGCCAGGACGCTGCTATTGGAGGCCGGCAATTCGTAAACGCCCGGCTTATTGACCGCGCCAACGACGGTTACCCGGTGGGTGCGCGTCTGGCTGCGAACCACGGTCACGGTGGGATGCCGAAAGATGTCGCGCTCCACGGCCGCCGCCGCGATCGCCCGTTCCGCATCCGCGAATCTCAACCCGCCGACTTGAACCGGGCCGATGTACGGCACCTGAATGATCCCGAAGTCGTCCACGCGGACGGGTACGGCGTTCGGCCGAGACTCCAAATCCGTGGCCACCGTGACCTCCACAACGTCGCCCGACATGATGACATCGCTGGCAACGCTTTGATCGGCGAATTCCGGCAGGGGAATGTTCCGCAAGTCCGGTACCGGCTTGGCCTGGAACTCGAGGGGCAGCTTGGATGGTTGGTAGATGTGCCGCTCGGCGCAGCCCAGCATCGCCGTGCACAGGAGCAGAGTTCCCGCCATCGTCCCAACGAGCCTGCGGGGATCGGCGTTGCGGGTGCCGCTCACGGTCGACGCGGCCCGTCGTTCAGCCTCGAATGCGGCGGTCGTCATAAGTATTAGTGGTCGGCTATCAGTGGTCGGCGCAGCGATGAAATCGAACATCCAACCCGGTCGAGGCCCGCCGCTCCACCGGGAAACCACGCATCGTCTTCGTGCCAAACGCCGCTTGCCCGGACTGTATGCAATCCGGCGACGGCGGCGACGCGGTGGCGTAATACCGAAAACGGGTAGGCTCGGTCAATCGCATTTGAGCCGGTATGCGGAACGTGGGAGGAAAGACGGCCGGGCGATGGAGGCGAGGGATCGCAATCGCCCTCCATCTCGGCTCGACCCCGGGGGCAGGATCAGCAGGATGAGCCTTCCGAGACATTGATGGGCGGCGTTATCCCTTCGAGGACGTCGGCCTATTTCCCAGAGGACCCGCGATGAAACTTCCCAAATACCCTAGATATACCGTCTTATCGCCTTCTTGGTTGCGGAAAGGCGATTTGCATCGATATCGAAGAAAAATTTGCCTGTTCTTGCTAAACATCGCATTCATGCCACACGCCGAACTCGTCGCAATCTGCGGATTTGGAAACTCCTTCGCGATCCGCACTCTTGACAACCGGATTTGACTTGTTAATCTAAGGAAACTAGGTATGGAAGAGGGTGGCCGGCGCCGAGGCGTCGCTTGAACAGGGCGCGGCGGACCTTGGGAGCCGGCAAGGGTTGTACATCGTGGTCGCAGCCCCCGTACCTGTGGGCCGTCGTAGGGGGTTTTCTCGCGACGGCAACTGTCAACTTGGTTCGAGTTCCTGTGTTAGGAGGTCCGAGTTATGAACCGACTGATGATTTCAGGTGTCATGGCCGTTGGCGTGCTCGTCAGCGCGGCCATTTACGCGAACGCGGGCGTGTTCCTGGGCCAAGGGGCGTGCTGCGCTCCGGCCGCCTGCGAACCGGCTTGCGAGCCCGCTTGCGAACCCGCCTGCGAGCCTGTCTGCGCCCCGAGTCGTTGCGGCTTGCGTCATCGCATTCACGCCCGCAGGGGCGTCGTTTGCTGCGAACCGGCTTGCGAGCCCGCCTGCGAACCGGCCTGCGAACCCGCTTGTGAACCGGCCTGCGAGCCTGTCTGCGCCCCGAAGCGCTGCGGCTTGCGTCATCGGGCTCACGCCCGCAGGGCCGTCGTTTGCTGCGAACCCGCCTGCGAGCCCGCCTGTGAACCGGCCTGCGAGCCCGCTTGTGAACCGGCCTGCGAGCCTGCTTGCGAACCGGTCTGCGAGCCTGTCTGCGCCCCGAAGCGCTGCTGCTTGCGTGATCGGATTCGTGCCCGCAGGGCCGTCGTTTGCTGCGACGTGGCCTGCGAACCGGCGTGCTGCGCTCCCGCCGGGGAGGAGGCCGCCCCTACCGAGGCGCCTGCCGCACCGGCTGAAGCCCCTGCCCCCGCCGCCCAATGAGCTGAGGTTCGGGCGGGACGGTCCTTCCCTTCCCGTCCACCGTCGAGCCTGTTTTTCAGCTCGTTGATTCGGCTGAAAGGGCGCCCCCCTTCATCGTGGGACACGCTGGCCCTGTTGCGGTTCCACGCTCTAGAGTCGAAAAAAAAGCAGCCATCGGAGCCGACTTTCCGCAAGGTGGTCGGCTTCCGGTGTTTTTGCAAACCGGTGTTTTTGCAAATCGCCGGCCGGCTGGGGAACGGGCCGCATGGCTGGGACATGGGTCGGGTGGCAGGGGAACGGGCCGGGTGGCTGGGGTCGTAGCGGAGCGAAGCCCCCAGACGCAAACGGTCTGGCTGGGCTGGGTGGCAGACGCATGGGTCGGGTGGCTGGGGTCGTAGCGGAGCGAAGCCCCCAGTCGCCCGTTTTGGCGGCGATTTCACCACCAGCTTACGCCGGCGGCTCGTGTTGCGTCGTGCATTTGCTCGCTCCCCGGCGATGCGTTCGGCTTGAGACGCCCGTCCCGAGAGGCTAGACTATGGGTCGTCGTGTTTGCGTCCGGGGAAACAAAGACAGGCCGGCTCTCCGGTCGCTTCATCCGCCTTGGCGGCAGCCGGGCGGTCTTTCCGGATCGCAATCGACAGTACGACGGGCACCACTAAAAAAAGGCGAAGCCATGTCCGCCCCCAAGTCGTCCAGCCTGTTCGCGTTGCTTCTGACGACGGCCCTGGTCTCGACGGCCCCCGCGGCGGAGGCGGAAAACGGCTGGGTCGATCTCATACCGTCGCAGGCTCCCTCCGGCGAAATACCGGGCTGGGGCTGGTTCTGCGAGGACGCGGGGGTTCCGCCGGGGCAGGTCTGGCGGCTGTCCCCGGACGGCGTCCTTCAATGTTCCGGCACTCCACGGGGCTACCTGTTTACGCAACGCGATTATGCGGACTTCGAATTGCGGCTGGAGTGGCGATTCCCGGGCGATAAGGCGGGCCGAGGCGGCGTCCTCTTGCGAACCACCGGACCGCACCGCATTTGGCCCAAGAGCCTGGAGGCCCAAATCAATTCCCCCGACGCGGGAGACTTCTGGGGGTTGGGAGGCTTCCGTTTCGAGGGGCCGGGCGATCGCCTGGAAATCGTCCGGGATGCCGACTCCGGAAAGCTGACACACCTTTCCAAGGTCGAGGCGGCGGAAAAGCCGGCAGGCCGGTGGAACACCTACGAAATCACGGTTCGCGGGGATGAGGTCGTCCTTGTGATCAACGGTCGCCGGGTCAATCGCGCCACGCGGTGCGAAACGCTCCCCGGCAAGATTTGCCTCACCGCCGAGGGCGACCCTATCGAGTTTCGAAACATTCGGCTGCGAGTCCTGGGGGATTCGCAAAAATGAGCGTAACCGTTCACGGCTCGGCGGCAGGCACGTGAACGGCTTCGAAGAATGCAAAGGAAACGCAGAGAACGCAGAGTCGCGACTACCGATTCTTCTTTCTCCGCGCCCTCTGCGTTTCAAAATCTGTGCTGTTTGGATCTTTGCGTTTCGAAGACAGACCGGGCGGTCCGGGAAACATAACCGGGGCCGGCTGGGGCATGGGTCGGGTGGCTGGGGTCGTAGCGATGTAGGGGCGACGCATACGTCGCCCCCGGATGGCTGTCTTGGCGGCGATTTCACCACCAGCTTACGCTGGTGGCTCATGTTGTGTCGTGCATTCGCAGCCGCCGGCGTATTTCGGCGTCTCGTTTTTCACCCTCGTGGGTCTGCGGGGAAAAGGATAGAATGTAAGTGATAGGCTCGGGCCGGGTCGGCGGCGTTGCGGGGCCGCCGGTCCGGCGAGGGAGAAGCCGTCCTTCGCCGCGTGCGGCTCATTGCAAGGAGGTGTGTGCGAACCCGACCGGGGCCGCGCCGGTCCATTCCGGAATCCCCGGCACGAAGATTACTCAGCACGTAACACGAAGATTACCGAGCACCCGACACAAAGATTACAGAGATTCAGGTCGCCGAATTCATGGACAGTGAGAATCGCGAAGTGGAAGCCCCGATCGGCCCGACCGAGGCGACGCAGAAGTTCCGGATAGCGGTGGCGGATCGAGTGCATCGTCTGCCGCCGTACCTTTTCGCGCGGATCAACAAGTTGATGTACGAGAAGCGGCGGGCGGGCGCGGACGTGATCGACTTGGGGATGGGGAATCCCAGCGATCCGCCGCAGGAAATCGTGGTCGAGAAGCTGGCGGCCGCCGCCCGCGACGCGGGCAACCACGGCTATTCCGAGGCCCGCGGCATCCTCAACCTCCGCCGTGAGGTCGCGGCGAAGTACTTCAAGCAGCACGGTGTGCGGTTGGATCCGGAGAACGAGGTGATCGTTTGCCTCGGTTCGAAGGAAGGTTTCAGCCATCTGTGCTTGGCCTTGTTGGGGCCGGGCGACACCGCCATCGTGCCCGCCCCCTCCTATCCCGCCCATACCTATGCCGTGATCCTGGCGGGGGCCAACGTCATCGGTCTGGACGTGACAAAGCCCGATCTGTTCCTGAGCAACATCGGCTATACCTGCCAGAACCTTTTCCCCAGGCCCAAGTTGGTGGTGGCGAATTTCCCGCACAATCCGACGGCCACGGTCGTGGAAAAGGACTTTTACGTGGATTTGCTGCGGCTGGCCAAAAGATACGGGTTCTTGGTTGTCAGCGATTTGGCCTACGCCGACATCACGTTCGACGGATACAAAGCCCCCAGTCTGCTCAGTTTGCCGGACGGCATGAAATACGGCGTCGAACTGACGACGATGAGCAAGGGTTACAACATGGCGGGCTGGCGGGTGGGGTATTGCTGCGGCAACGCCGAGATACTCCGGGCCTTGGGTACCATCAAGGGCTACTACGACTACGGCATGTTCCGCGCGATCCAAGTGGCGGCCATCGTGGCCTTGCGCAACACCGACGCCGCCGTCGAGGCCCAGGCCCGAGAGTACCAACGCCGCCGCGACGTCCTGTGCGACGGCCTGGAGCGGCTGGGCTGGGATATCCAACGCCCCAAGGCGACGATGTTCGTTTGGGCCAAGATCCCCGAGCCTTGGGCGAGCCGCATGTCCTCCGTGGACTTCGCCATGAAACTGCTGGAGGAGGCCGACGTCGCCGTCAGTCCCGGCGGCGGTTTCGGACCGACCGGCGAGGGCTATCTCCGCCTGGCCTTGGTCGAGAATCAGCATCGGCTGCGGCAGGCCGTGCGGCAGATCGGGCGATGCCTGGGGCAGGCCGCTTCATCGCGAAAAAAGGGGGCGGAGGATGCGCCGCAGTTCCACGAAGCGTCCGTACCCGGGGCGGGATCGACGTAGCCGGTTCGTCCAGGGGTAGGCCGCGAAGAGAATCCTGAACTTTTCCGGGAAACCCCCCGTGAGCGGGGAGGCGGCCGTTCACGGGGCTATGTCCGTTCTCCCGGCGAATCCGTGAAAATGTGGCTGTCGCCTTCGGCAGTGAATGGAGCGGATACGTTTTTCGGCCGGTAACGACTGGGTGGCTGGGGTTGTAGCGTAGCGCAGCCCCCAGACGCCTCCATCGGCCCGTGAACGGCTACGCGGGCAGAAACGGCGGCCGGCCGGCCGTGATCCAACCTCTGTGGCGATTCCGCAAAGGGTCCGCTTGTGCAAGATGCCCAATTCGAGCTCCATGCGCAACTGGAGGATCGCCACTGGTGGTTCACAGCGCGGCGCCGTATCGTCCGGCGGCTCTTGTCGCTGGTGATCCCGCCCAACGCCTGCGTGATCGACATCGGATGCGGAACGGGGGCCAACATCGCGTCTTTGGTCCCTCCCTATCGCGGCCTGGGGATCGACCCGGCGGGGGCGGCCGTGGCGCGTGCTCGGCAGCGTTTTCCCGGCGTCGAGTTCGTCCAAGGCGAGGCCCCCGCGGCGTTGGGGACGAGATTCGCGGAGGGCGACGCCCTCTTGATGATGGATGTCTTGGAGCACATCGCCGGCGATCAGGATTTCTTCGACAAGGTGGCGGCGGCGGCACGCCGGGGGGCTGTGTTTTTGATTACCGTCCCGGCCGGCCCTGAGTTGTGGAGCCCGCACGACGAGGTCTTCGGGCATTATCGCCGTTATACCTTGGAAACGCTGCGGGCGTTGTGGCAAGACCGCCCTCTTTCCCCGTGGCTGTGCAGCTATTATTGCTCCCGGCTGTACCCGATCATCCGCGCGGTTCGACGCTGGACGGCCTATCGGGGCCGGTCGCCGGGCTGGAAAGGCACCGACTTCCGCCTGCCGTTGCGACCGCTCAATCGGTTCTTGGCATGGCTCTTCGAAGGGGAAGCCGCGAAGTTGGAAGCCGCCCTTCGCCGCCGTTTGGCCCGCGGTCCGCTGGATGAACCTCCGCCCTATGGCCGCGGCTCCAGCCTGATCGCCGTGCTGCGGAAAGAATGAGGGGGTAAGTCGGAAATGCGACGTTGCCCGGGTCGAAACCGGACGTGCGAGGTAAAATGTGTAGAGAAGGGCGGCGTAGCCGACGAGTGGACGCAGCGCGAAGAGACTGGGGGCTTCGCTCCGCTACGACCCCAGCCGCCCTGCCGCTGCAATGTCATCACGAGCCACCAGCCTAAGCTGGTGGTGGAAGCGCCGCGAAGAGGCTGGGGGCTTCGCTCCGCTACGACCCCAGCCACCCGACCGTCCAAGCTCAAAAAGTTCGTTTTAACGGAAGGAAGCGACCGTGATGTCCGAAACACCTTCTTCTCCCGACTGGGACGCGCCGCGTGAAACGGCCGGCCGGAATTCGTGGAGCCTTTTCGATGTGATTCGCACGGCGGCCATGATCTGCGTCCTCGGACTGTTCGCGCTGGTCATCCGGCGGTATTCCTTGATGAATCCCGACTTGGAGGGTGCCGGCGAAGCCCATCCGGCCGTGGGTAAGACGTTATCCACGATCGCCCTGGAGCCGTTGACGGGAGGGGCGAAACCTGTCCGAGAGGAAGACCTTCAGGGCAAGGTGGTGCTGCTCAACTTCTGGGGCACGTGGTGCCCGCCCTGCCGCGAAGAGTTTCCCCATTTGGCGGCCCTTGCGGAGCGATACGGAAGCCGCCCGGAGTTTCGCTTCCTGTCCGTTTCCTGCGGAGGCGGCTCCAGCGAGGACGCGGAGGAATTGCGACGCGAAACCGAGGCCTTCCTGGAGGAGCACGGGGCGACGTTGCGGACCTATCATGACCCGGGGGCCGTCACTCGCCAAAGCGTGCATGACGCGGCCGGGTTCCAAGGCTACCCCACCACGGTCCTGCTCGACTCCGAGCGGGTGATCCGGGGCATGTGGGTCGGCTATTACCCCGGGGTCGAGAAGGAAATCGACCGGGCCGTCGCCAAGTTGCTCCCCTAGTCCGGCATGAAACCCGCGGCAACACGCCGTGAGCCGGGCACCCGCCAGGCCTTAAACTAAACTTGGGACCCCGTCGTGACCACCTCGTTGACGGCCTGGGGATCGATCTCCAGATCGGCATCGGCTTCCGCGTCCGCGCCGAGCCGGTCCAATTCCCGGCCCTGTTCGAAGCCCGGCGCAAGGGTCGCCGGGCGATTCGCGGTCACGGTTTCGCGGCGGACGTTGGGCCGGGCGAACAGCACTTCCAGCATTGTGCCCAATTGCGTCAGATCGTACGACACCATCCGACGCCGCGATTCGTACTCGATGAAACCGTATAGGATTTGCGCGAAACCGCGTCCCTCCGGCCATCGCACCCGCAGCGCCGACACCTGATCGTCGAAGAGTTGGTAGATTCTGGCGCGGGTAAGATGGAACTCGCGGGCCAGATGCTGCACGCTTCGGGGGTGATCGTGGACGCCGATCCGCTGTTCCGACAGGTCCGCCGCCTGCGGGACGCAGTCCAGCCGCAATTGCTCGAAAACCGGCAAGATGAATTGTTCGCGAAGCTGTTGCGGCGAGGGAATTTCGCCGGATTGCCAAGATTCCAGAATCCAATTCTGGATATTGAGGACGCGGCGGATCGCCAACGTGAAGCCGACCGCGGCGTCCGGTTCCACGCCGCGAAGCGTTTGGTGGATCGTTCGGAACACGTCCCACACCGCGCGCAACCGCTTTTCCCCGAATGCCGGCTTGGCCAACAGTTGATTGAGGGAAAGGTCCGCGAATTCCCCGAGAGGCACCTCCCACATCACCCGCGGGACCAAGCGGAGGGAGGAGACCAGCCGGCCCAAGGGCAAGGTCTCGAGGCGGTGCCTGCGGACGGTTTCTCGCCACTCACCCCAGACCATCTCATTGATCTTGGAGAAATCGAAGTCCGCGGCTTTCCTCTGGCCCTGCCGCTCGATTTGCACGGCGGCTTCCGATTGCGGCAGCGTGGAAGGGTTGGTGCCTGCCGCTCGTTCCAACAGCATCAACAGCCCGCTGAGCTTCTTCTGACCGATGCCGGGGGTGGCGGCGATCTCCCGAAAGTCGGCCGAAACGATCTCCCGCAAGGTCTTCGTGATAATCGGCAGGGGGAGATGGCGGTCCGCCGCCGTCGCCCAAAAACCCAAACGCTTGTCCCAAAGGCTAATGCGGTCGGGCTGGGAAAGCGCCTGCCGTAGTTCTTCAAACCGGGCGGCGAACTGCATCTGCTGCGAGGAATTGAGATTCAGCATGGGGACCTTCTCCACTCTCTGAAACATCAAGCGGCGAACTCCGGCCGAAGCGGAACAAGCCGGGAACTGTCTTGCGAAAAACCGTTACCGTTCACGAGTGCACCGATGCGAGTCGCTCTGAAACGCCGAGCCGCGGAGGCTGTCTTTGAAGCGCCGAGGGCGCGCATGTTGAAACTTGGAAAGGCGGTGGCGCAGGGACTACGTTTGAAACGCAGAGTCGCAAGGGACGCCGACGACGCGGAAGAACAAGAATTGGTAGCCGCAATTTCGCGTTCTCCCCGTCTCTATGTTCTCTGCGCGCTCTGCGTTTTCTCCCTCTCTGCGTCTCCCTTTACAGCCGTTCACGGTGTTCGAGTCTTGGGATGGCCGCAAAATCGGCGTTTCGATTTGTCATCCCCGTGAAGGCCTACGAAACACCGAACGCCCCCGGCTCGACGGGGTCTCGAAAAAAGCGCGTCGAATATCTGTTCCGAAAACGCGGGGGCTGCTCAGGTGCGGGCCGAGGCGGCGGGTGCCATCCGCCGTCGCTGCGATTTCCTTCTCCGCCCTTTGCCGTTTCGACCAATTTTCTTGGAGCCGGGGGATTCGGAATCGGTTTTCGCCGGCTCCCTAAATCTTTAATCCCCAAAGTCTCAACTGGTTTCGGCAGTGTCCGAAAATTGCCGCATTTTTTGAGCGGACAAACGCGGCTCATGCCCAAAACAAACCTTGCAATCGGGAGCCATGCGTGGATCGCCCGCCGCTCACCCGTCGATGGACTGCGGGTCGCAAAGCCGATCCTGCCGCGGCTAGCTGAAACTTCCTTCACCGCCCTACTGCACTGATCGCTCCACTCAACTATAACTATACAGCATGCCTTCCCCTTTTTTGAAGCCCTGCCCCCAGATTTCGTGGACGATCCCATCAATGGTCGGGGCAGTGAACCACCCGCCCAACGCCATCTCCCGTCGCCCGGTCCGAGCGCCGCGCCGTTCCTTGCCGCAGGGTGCGAACTGTGCAACAATTGCGTCGGCCCCCAAATTTGCGCCGGCCCCCGAGATGGCCTTACGGTGGGCTGCCCGATCTTG
>JAAZNR010000823.1 GCA_012798155.1 Thermogutta sp.
CAGGCTCCCCAATATCGTGCTCATTTTGGCCGACGATCTGGGCTACGGCGATCTGTCTTGTCTGAACCCGGAGTCGAAGATTCCCACGCCGCGGATGGATCGAGCGGCGCGAGAAGGGATGACGTTCACCGATGCCCACTCACCCTCGGCGGTTTGCACCCCGACGCGATATGGGCTGTTGACCGGGCGCTATGCCTGGCGGACGCGCTTGCAATCCGGCGTGCTGCTCGGTTTCGATCGTCCGCTCATCGAGCCGGGGCGCGAAACCGCGGCGTCCTTCCTTCGCCGGCACGGGTACGCCACGGCGGCCGTCGGCAAATGGCACCTCGGTCTGGGATGGCAGGATGCCCAGGGCCGGCCGGTCACCGAGGAGGACGGTACGACGAATGACCCCGGCGTGGACTACGCCAAGCCCATTACGGAAGGGCCGCTCACGGCGGGCTTCGACTATTTCTTCGGCATCAGCGCGTCGCTCGATATGGCCCCTTATTGCTATATCGAGAATGATCGCGTGGTGCAGCCGCCCACGCTGGAAACCGAGGGCGAGCCGTTCCCTCGCAACTGGCGGCCGGGCAAGCGATCCCCGGACTTCCGCCACGAAGAGGTCTTGCGGAAATGCACGGAAAAGGCCGAAACGTGGTTGGCCGAGCGAAAGGCCGAAAACCCCTCCCAGCCGGTCTTTCTCTATTTCGCATTGACCGCCCCCCATACTCCCGTGCTCCCCGAGGAACCGTTTCGGGGAAAGAGCCGGGCGGGGGAGTACGGCGACTTCGTGGTCCAGACCGATTGGGCGGTGGGACGCATCCTGGATGCCTTGGACCGGCTCCGGTTGCGGGATAACACCCTCGTGATCATCACCAGCGACAACGGTTCCACGATGACGATTCGGCCGTTCTTTGCCCAGTACAACCACGCTACGAATTATCACTTTCGCGGGCAAAAATCGGATGCCTGGGAGGGCGGGCATCGCGTGCCGTTCATCGCCCGGTGGCCGGCGCGGATCAAGCCGGGGACCGCGTGCGAGGCCACGATCTGCCTGACGGATCTCTTGGGGACGTTCGCCCAAATCGCGGGGGAAACGCTGCCCGAGACGTGCGGCGAAGACAGCTTCGGTTTCTTGCCGCTCTTGACGGGCGAGGCCGGCACGGTGAATCGGCCGCCCCTCGTGATGCACTCGATCGACGGCAAATTCGCCGTGCGTCAGGGCGACTGGAAGTTCATCGACTGCCGCGGTTCCGGCGGCTGGAGTTTACCGGAGAATCGGGTACGTGACGGCGCGCCGGCGGGCCAACTTTACAATCTCCGCGAGGATATCGGTGAGAAAACGAACCTTTTTTTGGCCCGGCCCGAGTTGGTCTCCGAGTTGCGAGCCGTTTTGAACAAGATTCGTGAATCCGGTCGCAGTGCTCCCTGAACGGCCGACGGCGCTGATGCTCCGGGGCGATTCACCGGCGCGAGCAGGGGGACGGGGCGATTCACTCCTCGCCGCGAAGATAAGGGTTGGCGATACGCACGGGGCGGACGGCCTCGCTGCTCTCCCAGCGGACCAGGACCGTCTTTTCGCCGGCTTCCGGCATGTTTCCGGCGTCTTCAGGTTCGTCTGGCGTCGCTCGTTCCACAAACGGATTCCGGACCAAAATAGGGACAGCGCGCTGCGGCGGCGCGACTGCCCGGGCCTGCGCAAACGGTGCGACGGGACAGCGACAGGGCGAAACCGGGCGGCCGAAATAGAACCAAAACCACGGCCGCTGCGCGGCGTAGAAGGCCAATCGCCCCGGCGGCCACAAGCGGGCGACGTCGGATCGATAGAGGAATCGCCCGTTCGCGAGCAGCGTCCGGTAGTCGTACTGCGTGACGGGGTACCGCGCGAAATACGGCCGGGTGTCGTACTCATCTGTAAAGTTAGGCCAAAGCGCCGCGTGATATCCCAGGCACGCAGGCACTCGCATGGGGTATGCCCAGGGAGCGGCCGATGATTGCCGTGCGGCGAATCCCGAGAAAAATCGCTCTCCCGTGCTGGCCTGTGCGTATTTGCCGGAATCGAGAGCCGCCAAACAGACGGCAGCGGCCAAGAACAACGGCGTCGCGAAACCAAAGCGCAGCATAAAAACCCGTCCCGCCAAGGGCTTGTACGAGAAAAGGATGTCACGCCCGTCTTATTTCCAGGCTAATTGCGGGTCGCGGGGAATGCAAATGCAGGGTCATTCGGAAGAGCCGATGATTGCCGCCCGGCCTTTCAACCTCCGTTGCCGGCCTCGGATTCGGTGTTGGGGTTGCCGGGACCCCCGTTCCCAGCGGGTGCGGTAGCGGGAGCCGCCGAGGACTCGCTCCCGGCCGCCGGACCGCCGGCGGTAGGCTCCTTCCGAGCCGGTACCGGCAAGTCCGGGTTTTGCCGCATCATGGCCTCGCGCATCTCGTCCTCCTCGGTCCGCGGGGTAACCTTTTCACCGTTAGGTAGGACGAACGGTTCTCCCATTCCGGGCAGGTTCGGGACCGAGAACTCCAGTTCTCCCAAATCCTCCAGGGGGGGCCGGGAGTCGCAACCGGCAAGCATGAACGCGAACATCAGGAGAAATGCAAGAGTGGCCGGTCTTGGCACACGTCGCCGCGGCGAAACGAAGCGACAGGCAGAGGCATCCAGGGCGATCGGAAGCATGGGGATACACCTTTTGACAGCCGAGACGTGGTCCATTTTGGGCACATACGCCCCCTGCCGCCCGGCGGTTCGTTCCGGACGCGGAATTATTGCGCAGCCTTGGGTCGAACCCGGGTTTGGCCCTTCTTGTACCGATGGGCACGCTCCACGACGACGGGGTCCTCGCTGATGCGGATGACGGCGTTTAATGCCGTTTCGAACTCGGCCTTGTTGGCGTCACGGAGTTCCCTGTGGTGGGCCGGCTCTACGATGGTCTCATACGCCGCCTGGGCATAGGCGGGCTGGTCCAAAAACGGGACCGGATACCTCAGGCTAGCCACGTCCCGGATGGCTTGGGCCCGTCGGATGACCAGAATGCGTTCTTCATCCCGAGCGGCAAGCTTCATGGCCGTTTTCAGCAACTCGAGTTTCTGGGCGTCTAACCGTTGACGGGACGATCCCATTTCTCCCGGCGAAGCCCGCCCGAAGGGGATTGCCCCCTTTGCGCGTGCCCGGGCCGAGTACGTTTGTCGGCTCGCAACGCCCCGGAACAGGTGCTTGCCGCCGGCCCGTGAACGGTTACGGCGAGCGAATCATTGCAAGTCCGTCGGGCGGTCGCCTATTTGGGCGAATCACGCGGACATGAGGGCGGGGTATTCGCTTCGAGCGGAGCGGTTGCCGCTCAGTCGGGCATGGGGTCCTCGCCGGATGCGGCGTCCGGCCCTGAAGGGCGCGCGGCGTCCGGTTCTGAAAGAGGCAAGCCGTCCAGTTTTGAAAGAGGCAAACCGTCCGGTCCTGAAAAGGGCGCGCCATCCGCTTCTGAGCGAGACGCGGCGGAGGGATCCGGCGAGGCCGCGGCGTCCGACTCCCGCCGTTCCCTTCCGCTACCGTAGTCCGAAACGTCCTGCCATGACGTGTCCGCGGGCGCGTTCTCTCTCAGGTACAGA
>JAAZNR010000109.1 GCA_012798155.1 Thermogutta sp.
CCCAGTCCCCGTGAACGGTTACTGACTGGACTTTTGCAAACTGCTCCCCTCGCCCTCTGGGAGAGGGGCAGCGGGTGAGGGCTTGGTGAAGTTGGGCAATCACGGCAAGCCGTTTTCGCGGCTAATTGCCCTCACCATAACCCTCTTCCAAGGCGGACGAGAACTTGTCACGACAATTTGCAAAAGTCCAGTTACTGACAAAGATTGAGCTGGATGCATGGAGGAGCGAAACGTCCGGCGCAGCCTTGCGCCCACCACCGGCCTGCATCGGCCGGCCGTAGCGCCAAAAGTGCGAAAAACCGCCCGAAGCGAATCTCCGCGCGGACCTCGGGGCGCCGGTCCGAGGTGCACGGAAAAGCGGCTCAGCGCACGGCTTCCACCAGCCGCTGCACCTCCGCCAGGATGCGATCCTCGATGTCCGGCCGCCAACGCACGGCCGGCAGCCCGTACACGGCGAACGCCCCCGCTTCGTATCCCCCTTCCTCCCACACGCGGCGCGAGGGGATGTAGGCCATGACGTCGTTGGCGTAGCCGGCGACCCAAACGCCGGGCGAGATTCGTTCCTGCAAGCGATTCGCGTAATCGACGACGACCTCTCCCCCCAAGGCGACCCAGTATTGATCGGCTCCCAGCCGCCAGACCTGGACCGGATAGGGATAGGCGTCGGGCCAAGAGACGCCGGCCTCCTTCTCGGCCAACAGGCGCTGCGCCCATCGGGCCGTATAGCCCGTACCGGCGGCCTCCCGGCGCAGGGTCGCCTCGTCGGGTCGTTCGTACTTCAGCTCCAAGGTGGAGAAGGCCGTCTTCAAGGTCGGCTCCAACGTCCGCGTGGGCCGGGCCGTCGCCTCCGTTACCGCGTCGGCCAATCGCTTGCCGTACCTCTCGCACAATTCCACGGACCGCCGGGGGATGGGGTTTTGGTCGGCCCCGCAACCGGCGAAAAACAGCGCCGTCACCCCGGGATCGCGCGATTCCAGCTCCAACTGGCCGAAACCCGGATAATCGCCCGACCATTGATATCCGTCCAGCACCGTGGCATGACAGGCATAGCCGAAGACCACGGCAAGCGGCTTGCCCTGGGGATCGCGGACGATCATGCCGGGCACGCGATGATTGACCGGTCCCTGAAGCGGCTTCCCACTCTTCAGTAAGGACGGCACCTCGGCCTCGCGATTGTTGCGGCGGTTGACGGCGAAATCGGCCGTGCCCTCGAACACCGCGAGCGCGGCCGGCTGGAGGGCTTGCAGCGCGCGGCCTGCCGTCTCCACCGCGATCGCCTCCAGACGCCGCGTGTACCGCGAAATCGCCGCCCGTTGGGTTTCATCCAGCGGGTAGATGTCGTACAAGGCATTTTCCAGTACCGGCCCGCTGTGCGTATGGCTTGCCGCCAACATGATCCGATCGCGCTCCAGACCGTGCTTTTCTCGCAGCTCTGCGGAGATGCGATCGGCTGAGGCCTTGGGAAACCCGAGTATGTCCGCAGTGATCAGCACGGCACGTTGCCCGCCGGCCGCCTCCAACGCCAAGGCCTTGAGCCACAGATCGTGCATTTTGCCGTCGGCGGGACGCTGCCGTGCCGCATAGCCCGCCAACCACAGCGGCTCGTCCGGCGTGATAACCGACCGGGCGACGCCCGCCTTCCACGCCGGAGTCTCGGCCCCTACACCACCCGAAATGATGCCCCCCG
>JAAZNR010000824.1 GCA_012798155.1 Thermogutta sp.
CCATCGAGCGGCATGGATTGCTGATCATTCCGGGCGGGGTATTCAGTCGACGCGATACCCATTTTCGCATCTCGTACGCCGCATCCGATGAGACCATCAACCGCGGGGTCGAGGCCCTGCGGAAGCTGGCCCGGAAGTGAGCAGCCGGATGCAAAGCCGCCAGGTATAAAGCGGATGCGGACTTCCAGCCGTTTTCTCGCTTCCGGCCGTTTTCTTGCGGGCGAAGACGGCGAGCGGGGCGTCGCCGGGGAAACGGGCTGCCGACGACCGACGTCGAGAGATGCCTCCCGAGGTCCGGGTACTCCAAGGTCCGCGTAACCGACCTATGACGTTTGCGCGAACATTCTTCGGGCGCCCGCCACTAATTTTACTGCGCAGGATAAGAAGCTGAGCAAATTGGGGTGCGCAGCTTTGTGGGTCTGCGTAAGATCGGTAAGCCGGTTTCGGCGATGCTGCGCAGCAAAACTAATTCTTGGGGCATCCCGATCCCCAATGCGGCTTACGCGCTTTTCTGTTGCGCCGTGGGTTGCCCCACCAAGGGTACCCGCCCTTCGACGACGTCCGTGTCCACGACGTAACGGAGTCCCGGCGATTGATCGGGGAGAGTATAGAGGGCATCCAGCATGATCCCTTCCACGATCGACCGCAGTCCCCTCGCGCCGGTCCCGCGATCGTAAGCCTTTCGGGCGATGAGCTTCAAGGCTTCCTCCGTGAAATCCAGCTCGGCGCTTTCCATGGCGAATAGCTCTTGGTACTGTTTGACCAGGGCATTCTTGGGTTCGGTCAGAACGCGTACCAACGCATCTGCATCGAGAGGTCGCAAGGTACTCAGAACGGGGAGCCGTCCGATGAACTCCGGAATCAGACCGAACTCCACCAAATCCTCGCCGGTGACGTGTGCCATCAGGAAGCGGTTGCGATCCTCTTCGCCTGCCGCTTCGCCCGAAGGAGACGCCGACATCGTGGAGCTGAAGCCGATGGCTCGCTTGCCCAATCGCCGCGCGATGATGTCTTCCAGGCCCACGAACGTCCCTCCGCAGATGAAGAGGATGTTCGAGGTATCCACTTGAATGTACTGCTGCTCGGGGTGTTTGCGGCCGCCTTGAGGAGGGACATTGGAAATGGTTCCCTCCAGCATTTTCAAAAGTGCCTGTTGAACGCCCTCGCCGGAAACATCGCGTGTGATCGAGACGTTGTGGCCTGTTTTGCGGACTTTGTCGATCTCATCGATGTAGATGATTCCCCGCTGAGCCGCCTCGACGTCGAAATCAGCGGCGTGCAGGAGTTTGAGCAGGAGATTCTCCACGTCCTCGCCGACGTAGCCGGCCTCGGTCAAAGTGGTGGCATCGCCGATCGCGAAGGGGACATCCAACATGCGGGCGAGCGTCTGAGCCAGGAGCGTCTTGCCGGAGCCGGTCGGGCCGATCAGAAGGATGTTGGATTTATCGATCATCACGTCGGAGGAACCGTGGTGCATCAACCGGCGGTAGTGCGTGTAAACCGCCACCGCAAGAACCTTTTTGGCTTCCTCTTGACCGATCACGAACTCGTTCAGTCTTTCGACGATTTCCCGAGGCGAAGGAACCCTCCCAAAAAGGGGTTTCGTTGTGCCTCGCCTCTTGCGCTCCTGGTCCAGAATGGACTGGCACAGGTCGATGCATTCTCCGCAGATGTACACGTCGCCGGGCCCCTCGACAAGCGGCCCGACATCCCGGTAGCTCTTGCGGCAAAACGAGCAGAATGCGTTTTTCTTGGAGCTACCGGTGCCTCGGCGTCCGGCGGTGAAATCCCGTCCTGTCGGCATGATCAATCGTCCTGAAAGTCTCGCGGGCGGTCGTAATGTGGAATCGGGTCTCGCCCCCGGCTCACGCAGTTGCGGCGTCGGTTGGGTTTTGGCGGCAAACATCGGTCGCTATCGGGCCGCACGTTGCGCCGTATTCCCGCCGACTGCGATTACCGCAAAGGGGATTCCCGCCGACCTCGCGTCAAGCACAAGGGCTAAAAAGGTCATCGGACGCCGGGTTTGACCGGCTGCGGATAATGGCCATGTCGGCAAATCAAACGAATAACCATCAAGACGCTTCCGTACGTTAAAGTCTACCTCCTATCTTCATCTCGCGTGAAATTCGGGGATTTCCGGGCCGTGGGCGGTCGCCTCGCATCTTGAAAACCATGAAGGTCGTGGAGAGCAGGAGGCCTGACACTATCTTTCCCCCCGGTAGATTGGGATGCCGCCGGTGTGCCCTTCCCGGCCCGCAGGCAGTCTCGTATGGCATGGTATTCGCTATCATCCAGTCGGCCGTGGGCTTTCATCGAGGCGAACTCCCGCAGCATATGCTCAGCCTGCTCCCCTGACTCCCTTCGGGCCAAGGCATCGCCGCGAATGCGTCGGACGAGCCAAACTGCGATGCCCATCATGCCCAACGCCACCGCCGACCAGAACAACAATTGACCGACGAGGCCGATGCTTTGCATTTCTCGAAATCTCGCGTCGGAATCGAGCAGGCCGGTCTCGAGACCCACTCAGGTAGCGACGGGAAGCCTTGGTGAACGGAAATTGGTTGTTACTACTGGACTTTTGCAAATTGTGGTGACGAGTTCTCGTCCGCCTTGGAAGAGGGTTATGGTGAGGGCAATTAGGCGTGAAAACGGCTTGCCGTGATTGCCTCACTTCACCAACCCCTTACCCACTGCCCCTCTCCCAGAGGGAGAGGGGAGCAGTTTGCAAAAGTCCAGTTACTACTTGGCGCTATGGCCTTTCTCGGTCCAACGGCCGCCTCGAACGGGGTATCGCGAACGAGGTATTTCGCGCGATGGGCGACGGTCCTCAGCGGCCAACGCTCGTCGTCGCGCGGCGGCGTTGCTAACCGCGATCACTTAGCGCAAAACCCTTATCAATTATCATTATTGCTATTGACGTTTGGCCGGTCTACCCGGATTTGCGTAAACCCGGTCGCTGCTCTACGATAAGCAATGGGCAATGTTCAGGTTGTCGGTATGCAAGCTAACGTTGTGGTAGCGGGCTGGAGTGACGGGCTGGAGCGATTCGCGCGAACAGTATTCGGGCGTGGACGGTCCGTCAAAGGAATGCCGGAGTCCGGCGGTTCGCGATTGGCTGCGATATACGAGCGATGCGATTCAAGGCGTGAGGTCTGCTCCGATGGGATCTGTTGCTGATATGCCCGATGCCCTGGGCCGATTTGGGAACTTCGGCGGGAGGTATGTGCCTGAAACCTTGGTTCATGCCCTGGAGGAACTGGACCGGGAGTACTCCAACGCCCTTGCCGACCCCGAGTTCGCGGCGACTTTGGAGAGCCTGTATACGCATTATGTGGGAAGGCCTTCCCCCCTGTATTATGCGGAGCGTCTGACGGATTTTTGCGGCGGCGCCCGGTTGTTCCTCAAACGGGAGGATTTGAATCACACGGGCGCCCACAAGATCAACAACTCGCTGGGGCAGGCTTTACTGACGATCCGCATGGGCAAGCGGCGAGTGATAGCCGAAACGGGAGCCGGCCAGCATGGAGTGGCAACCGCTACCGCATGTGCCCGATTCGGTTTGGAGTGCGTGGTCTATATGGGGGAGGAGGATATCCGCCGGCAGCGTCCCAACGTCTTCAACATGCAGCTCTTGGGAGCCGAAGTCGTGCCGGTGGTGAGCGGTTCCAAGACCCTGCGGGACGCCATCAACGAGGCCCTGCGGGATTGGATGAGTTCCGTGGAGTTCACCCATTACTGCCTCGGCTCGGTCACCGGACCGCACCCTTTTCCGCGGATCGTGCGGGACTTCCAGTCGGTGATCGGAAAAGAAACCCGACGGCAGTGCCTGGAGCAGCTCCGGCGGTTGCCGGACCTGATCGTGGCTTGCGTGGGCGGAGGGAGTAACGCCGCGGGGATGTTTTACCCCTTCATCGGGGACGAAGCGGTGGCCTTGGTGGGGGTAGAGGCGGGCGGCCGTTCCGCTCGCCTCGGCGACCACGCCTCTACGCTTCTTTACGGGAAGCCGGGCGTCTTGCATGGGAGTTTTTCCTATGTCCTGCAAGACGAGGATGGGCAGACCGCCGATGTCCATTCCATCTCCGCCGGCCTGGACTATCCCGGCGTAGGACCCGAGCACAGCTACTGGAAAGAAACCGGCCGCGTCGCCTACACGAGCGTCAGCGATAGGCAGGCCCTGGAGGCGTTCCAAACGCTGGCGCGGCTGGAGGGAATCTTGCCTGCTTTGGAAAGCGCGCACGCTGTTTCCAAGGCTATGGAGCTGGCTTCGCAGCGATCCAAGGAAGAGATTATCGTCGTGTGCCTTTCCGGCCGCGGCGATAAGGACGCACAGGAGGTGGCGCGATTGCTCGAAAAGACGGATTCCTTGCCGGGAAAAAACGATTAGACGTGGGGAAGCGGATTCGGACCGCGGAGCAATAGGGGTATCTCCGTTCCTCCTTCCGCCGGCGACTCACCAGGGAAACAGGCTCCGATGTCCACGATTGAAAAGGTTTTCGATAAACTCCGCAAGACGGGCCGTAAGGCCTTCATGCCCTTCGTTACGGCGGGGGATCCCGATCTTGGATTTACCACCGAGCTTATTCAGGCCTTATCCGACGCCGGCAGCAGCCTGATCGAAGTCGGGGTTCCCTACAGCGACCCCATCGCGGACGGCCCGGTCATCCAAGCCTCGTACACCCGAGCGTTGCAACGGGGCGTGCGATCCGGGGACGTCCTGAAAAGTCTTGCCGGGATCACGCCGCGCTTAAGTACCCCGGTGGTGCTGATGGTGAGCTACGCGATCGTATTTCGCCGCGGACTGGGGGAATTCGTGGACCAGGCCGGGCAAGCCGGAGTCGCCGGACTGATCGTACCGGATTTGCCGATCGAGGAGTGCGAGCCTTTGCGAGAGGCCTGCGATCAGCGGGGGCTTGATCTGGTCCAGTTGATCACCCCCACCACGCCCCGCCCGCGAGCAATTCGAATCGCACAGGCCGGGAGGGGCTTTCTTTATTACGTGTCGGTGGCGGGTATTACCGGAGAACGCCGCGAATTACCGAAGGGGTTGGTGGAGAATCTGGTCTGGCTACGGGGGCAGACCTCTCTACCCATTTGCGTGGGGTTCGGAATCAGTCGCCCCGAGCACGTGCGACTCCTGGCACCGGTGGTGGACGGGATCATCGTGGGATCCGCCATCGTGCGTCACGTGGCCGCCATCGGAGAGAAACCGCGGAGCCGGATCCTGGAAGAGGTCCGGGATCATGTCGCGGAATTGATTGCCGCTCTTCCGCCGTCTTGCGATTAAGGCGGTCGCCGGGCGGTCAAAACTGTCGCGGGCGGATTCGGGCTTGGACCCGCAGCGGCAGGCCCTGGATTCGCAGGAATCCCTCGGCGTCCGTCTGATCGTACTCGCCGCCGCCCTCCATGGTGGCGATTCCTTCGTCGTACAAGCTGTTGGGGCTGGAGCGGCGGTCCACCGCGATGTTGCCCTTGTACAACGACAAACGGACCTCTCCCGTCACCGGCCGTTGGATTTCCCGAATCATGGCCAAGAGCGCGTCCATTTTTGCACAGTACCAGAATCCGTAGTACACCATCTCGGCCACCTCGGGCGCGAGGCGGTCGCGGAGGTGCATCACGTCACGGTCCAGAGTCAATTGCTCGACTTGACGGTGCGCGAAGTAAAGCAGCGTCATGCCGGGGGACTCGTACACGCCGCGGCTCTTCATGCCCACGAAGCGGTTCTCCACCATGTCGATGCGACCGATGCCGTTTCGGCCGCCGACGGCGTTGAGCCGGCGTACCACTTCGTAGGCCGAGCACGACTCGCCGTCCACCCGCACCGGAACCCCGGACTCGAAGGCGATGGAGACTTTTTCGCCTTCTTCCGGTGCCTCTCGCGGGGAGACGGTCATGCCGAACTCGACCAGCTCCACGCCGTTGACGGAGAGATCTTCGAGCTTGCCGGCCTCATAGCTGATATGCAGGCAATTCTCGTCCGAGCTGTAGGGCTTGGCGGCCGTCGCCTTGACCGGGATCCGCCGCTCCTCGCAATAGGCGATCATCTCTTTGCGGCCGGGAAAACGTCGGCGGAAGTCCTCCCGCCGCCAGGGAGCCAGGACACGAATCCCCGGTTGCAGGGCCTCGGCGGCCAATTGGAAGCGGCATTGGTCGTTGCCTTTGCCCGTGGCACCGTGCGCGAACACGTCGCAGCCGCGCCGTTTCGCCGCCTGCAAGCAGACTTTGGAGATCAGCGGCCTGGCGATCGAGGTCCCCAGAAGGTACATGCCCTCGTACATGGCCTGCCATTGCAGGACGGGGAAGGCGAAATCGCGGCAAAGCTCTTCTTTGGCATCGATGATTTCCGCGGACCGAGCGCCGATGAGGCGGGCTTTGGCCAGGATGGCCTCGCGATCCTCGCATGGTTGACCTAGGTCCACGTAGACGGCGTCCACGTCGTAACCTTGTTCGATCAACCAGCTCAAGATGACCGAGGTATCCAGACCGCCCGAATACGCCAAGACGCAACTCGCCATAAGACGCTCCCTGCCGAGAGGTAAGGGCCGGCTTGCCAAAGCGGCCGGGATAAGGAACGATCCCGGAATTGCCGCGGAAAACTCCATTCTGCACGGCCGTCGTCAACCTGGCAAGACGACGCAAGGGCTTCGCCCGAAGAGTCGGACGGTTAGGGATCGATCCGTAAGTGGTCCGTTCAGCGGCAAGCCGTCAAGGAAGGCGGAACACCGTCGTGCTGCGGACCAGCGCGCAATCGTCGGGAAAGGTATGAAAGGCTTGCACGCGGAGGCTTTTGTTGCGGGCTTGATGGGCGATGAAACTGATTGCACCCAGGGGCATGCGGCCGCTCGGGTTGAATTGAAAGAAAAGCCCCTGCCCGGGACCTTCTCGGCTAAGCTCGTGCTGGAACATCCAAAAGATTTCGGGTTGCACGCTCTCGAGCTGGATATCGATGGAGTACGAGACCCCGCCGCGGCCGACCAATTCGTCGTGATGCTTGGCCTTGAGGGGGTGGAACATCAGACGGCGGCGGATCGGCAAGGGGTGATTGACCGCCGTCGAGACCTCGGTCCAGGTCAAGCCCTCGTATTGCCACGTGAGGACGTGGCCGGTGTTGGTGATATCGATCTTGACCCGGTAGTCGCCGCGGGCGACGGTCCGCGAGGCATGCACCTCGAACAACTCCGGATGCAGCGGCCGCCCGTAGAGAACGTAAACCAATTCGGCGACTTTGGGACGAACGCTCAGCACAAGAAGATTCCTTATCACGCCTGATCACGAATTTGCAAACGAGACCCGATCTTCGCAGTGATTGCGGAGGCTCGGCTCGGAAACGAAGGGCACGGCCTGACGGGTGAGAAGCCCTTGACACGCCGTGGATGACCGCCGCTCTCGTCGCTCGCAACCGCGTCATCCCCGTCATTCTTCGCGCTATTATAAGCTCGCCTTTGGGGGCCACAAAGGGCGTTTCCGGCCGGCCTCTCAAGTTCATGCGTCGCCTTTTCCGTTTGGGGAAAGCGGGCTTGACAAACCGGTTTCGGGATGCAGCCGCGGGGAGGAGGGGCCGCCAAGAAACGCGATCGACCGGGCATCCTTCCCGGTCGATTCGCAGCCTCCGTCGCTAACCCGAAACAAACGGCGTCAACATCCGTGTGACACCGGCTTACGCCGCATCGAGCTTTCCGTCGCAGCTTTTCGGCGGTGCGACTCGCCGTACTTCCTTCCGCTCTGCGTTCCGCGGGCATCCGCCGCCCGGCCCTGGAGCGATCGAATCAGCGGTTGAATTCCACGCCCGCCGTCACGCCGTTGATGAACAGATCCTGGGTATTGTTATCCAGCGTGATCCCCATGTTCGGTACGCGGTACACCACGGCGTTGGAGGCCCGGCCGATTCCGTCCATCCACATCCCGGTCCAGCCCACGCTGAGGGTCATGCTGCGGGTGACGTTATACTTGATCGCCACGCGCAATTCCGCGGCAGGCGACCACTCCTCCTCCGTGGCGGAGTTGGTGAAGGCCGTCGGGCCCATGTACAGGGGGACGTCCTCTTGCGGGCCGGCCAAGGGGTTCAATTGGCTGCCCAAGACGCCGTGCTGATTGTAGTCCTGGAAATTGAAACCGGCGAAGAATTTGGCCGTGCTCTCGAAGGTCCAACGGTCGAAGGTGCGGAAGAATCGGATGCCCGCCTGAGGACCGACCACATGGTTCGTCGCTCGAGTGTACCAATGGCTGTCCGCCAGGATGCCGCCGTATGCGTCGACGTTGAACTGTTCGTTGAATTCGAAGTAACGGACGCCGAGGTAGAGTTCCCAGAACGTGCCGTGCCGCGTGGGATGGAAGCGGTACACGTAGTTCAGCTCCGTGTTCCACGTCTCGACCACGTTGTCCATGACCAACCCCCAAGTGGGCAGGGGATTGTCCTCCTCATCCAAGACGATGGGAGCGGCGAACGTGACGGGCAGGTCCTGAATGTCGGTCAGGGCGTCGTCCACGTAGCCTTGCAGCAGGCGTTTGAAGGGCGGCGGCCCGAATTCCGGATCGTCGAACACCACGTCGGCGTTGGACAGTTTATTGACGCGACCGTAGGTGGACATGAAGAAGCCGCTGAACATCAGACCTTGGTGGTCCTCCATAAACCCGGCTTCCACGCGGCTGCCGTCCGTGAATCGGGTGCCGATCCAAGTGTTGTCGGCGGTGCTGGTTTGTTCTCGGAAGACATCGGTGTCATAGTAGACGGTCCGCGAGGCGGGCGGCGCGACGCCGATCGAGGCCGCATCCGGCTTGGAAATGCTCCAGCGGAGATACTCGCCGCTGATGAAGAAGCCTTCGTTGGCCCGGGCACCGCCTCCGAAAGTTCCCGGATTGGCAGGAGCGAAGTACTGCATGTCGGAAACTTGGGCGTGAGCCGACATGCCGCCCAGGGCTATCATCACCCCGATCGTCAGCCACAGTTTGCTGCGTCGTAATAGCATGGCTCTTGTCCACCTCGATGTGCGCAAGTGTTCGGTTGACGCCTCTGCGTGCCGTCTCCCTAGTACGGTCAATAAGGGGTTGCGACGTTAATATCGGACGAACGGCTCGTGGGAGTTGAGAAAGAATGGCAAACAGTAACGAAAATACCGTTCGTTTTGCCGGAAATCTACGCTTGGAACTTTAGGGATGGGCATTTTGGGAGAATTGGGCGGACATTATGTCTCCCAAAGCACCACAAGGCTTATCCGAGCTGCAAGGGACTGAGCGCCCCCGGATTCCTGAGGGCCGAGCCGCCGCCGCGAGCCGACGGTGGGAACGGCGCGTAAGCGCAGAGTGACTGGGGGCTTCGCTCCGCTACGACCCCAGCCACCCGGCCGCTTGAAACCTCAGAGGTGGGAGTTTTGGAAAATTGGGCGGACATTATGTCTCCCAAAGCACCCTACGGTTTATCCGAGTTATCCGAGCTGCAAGGGACCGAGCGCCCCCGGATTCCTGAGGGCCGAGCCGCCGCCGCGAGCCGGCGGTGGGCACGGCGCGTAAGCGCAAAGTGACTGGGGGCTTCGCTCCGCTACGACCCCAGCCACCCGGCCGGCGATCTGATCAAGCCGCCTAATTTGCGGTCGCCCTACGGCCGGCCCTGAACGGACACCATGTTCCGATGGCAGCCCTTTTCGTTCTCCATGCCCGCGCAGGCAATCACCGAGTTCGCGCCCCATGCCCGGCGCATGGCAATCACCGAGTTCGCGAGTCGTCCGTGGGGTGCGGAGCTTCGTCGGCGTAGGCAATTTCGACGAAATAGGCTCCTCGAAGTTCGGTCTGGCCGTCCATCAAGAACGTTTGGAGTCGGGTGGGGCCTGCCGCTTGATTTAGCCGGAACTCTACGGCCGATGCGCCGGATGGAACGTCTTGAACCCACTCACGATCCCCGATGACCAACCGCGCACGCCGGCCGGCAATGGGATGCCGAACGTAAGGCGGGCGATCTCGCAGGGTAATGCGGTAAGCTCCCGACCGTGCGAAATCCACGGCCCAAAAGCCGTTGCCCGGCGCGTTGCGGGAAATCATGGTTTGATCCCAGGGCACTTGCTCGCCGTGCCAGTCGTGGCAGGTCAGCAAGGTCGGATTCTCCCTCGGATCCCCTACAATCAACGGCACG
>JAAZNR010000825.1 GCA_012798155.1 Thermogutta sp.
ACGGCGGCCACGCGAAACTTGCCCACGTAACGCCCGCCGTCTTGCGGCGCCCGTTCATCGAAAAGATAGACCTGCGAATCGACCGGCAACTCCTGAACGTCGGTCAAACCCGCCAACCCCAGGGTCTCGAAGACCAGGCTGATCTGAACGATATCGCTGCCCTCGGGGGTCTTATTGACGGCCATTTGCATGGGGCGGCAGTTGAACCACACGCGGCCGCGCTGCGATACGTATTTGGCCAATTCCACCTTGACCTGCCGCAGACCCCGGCGCGTACCGTCGCCTTCCCGCAGGACCGCCTCCTCGGCCTTGAGTTGCGCCAACTGCCCTTCCAACTTCTTCGCGGCCTCGCGCCATGCCCGATGCGTCGCCAATGCCCGCATCCCGAAATACCACATGGCGAGGGACGCAACCAAGATGAGGCAGACGAGGATTTTGTTCCAAATGCTCATTGCGGTCCCACCAACCAGTGACGGCCCCGAAACCGGGACGGAAACTTCTCCCACTGCGATGAGGCGATCCTTGCCGAGCGGACCTCGCCGAACCGATGACGCGGCACCGCGAGCGATGACAAGCGGAGGACTGCCGGTCAGAGCCCCTCAGGGCCGACCCGCGCCGCCGACGTTCCCCCTGCCACCCAGCCTTAAGCTCGATGGTATTTGGGAGGCCCCGCCCTGTCAAGCTTTAGCCATTCCCATCGCTCCCCCCTATATTACCAAGCCGCTACCGCCGTTGCCACCGTTTTTGCCGCTACCACCGGATCAGGCCGGATAATCGTTTAAGTTTACCCAGGCGAAATACCGAACCAATCTCAGCATGATACGGTTGCCACCGGGCTGGAACTACCTTTTGGGTGCACTGCAACGCGCCAACGGCCGTGTCTCACTTCGTCACCACATGGACCAAGCTCATGGCTGAACTGCCGAGTCAGCACGCCAAACGTTTTTCAAGGCTGGGATTGGCGTTTTGGGTATGTATCATCAGCGCAACACTTGGGTGTCACCGTACGGCTTATCGGCAGAAGGCGGACGCGGAGGTCGCGCAACTGATCCGGCGCGGTCAGGTGGACTCGCGTTGGGACCTGCTGAAGACCGGCATCTACCCCCGCCGCGAATCGCGGATGTACGACCCTTTTTGCCCGGACGCCGAACCCATGCCGCCGGACGACCCCGTCTCGCATCAGCTCATGCACCGGGTGGACGGCAAGAAGGGCTGGCCGCACTGGCACGATAACGGCGACACGTTCTACGTGGAGAACCCGTTCTGGAGGGCCTATCTCCCGCGCGACGATCGCGGCGTGGTCGTGCTCGACCGTTCCAAGGCCGTCGAGCTGGCCCTGGTCCACTCTCGCGACTATCAACGGAATCTGGAAAACCTCTATTTGTCCGCGCTGAATGTGACGGCCGAGCGATTCCAATTCGACGTCCAATTCTTTGGCGGCAATTCCACGTTCTTCACGGCCGACGGACCGGATCGTTCGCCGGCAGGCTCCGTCAGCCAACTGAACGTGGACACCGACGTCCAGGCCCGAAAATTGACCGCCACAGGCGCGGAACTTTTGGTCGGCTTCGCCAACTCCCTGGTGTGGCAGTTTTCGGGGGCGGATTCCTACGCCTCGGCCTCCATCCTCAATTTCTCGATCCTGCAACCGCTTTTGCGAGCGGGCGGGCGAGCCGTAGTCCTGGAGCGTCTGACCCAGGCGGAGCGAGCCTTGCTCGCGAACATCCGCCAAATGGCACGGTACCAAAAAGGGTTCTACCTGCAAGTCGTGACCGGCACCAGCCCGGGAGCCGGCCCCTCTGCGGGCAATCTGACCAT
>JAAZNR010000007.1 GCA_012798155.1 Thermogutta sp.
GAGGGCTACTCCGTCCGCGTCTATAACCGGACCCCCGAGAAAACCGAACCGCTGGTGAAGCTCGGCGCGGTCCGCGCGGATGCGCCCGCCGACGCGGTTCCGCCGAGCGGGATCGTGATGACATGCGTTTCGGACGACGCCGCCCTGCAATCGATCTTTGCCGATGGGAGCGTCTTTCGCCGGTTGGGGCGAGAGGGAATTCACGTTTCCATGAGCACGATCTCGCCCCGGACGGCGGCGGAGCTGGCCGCGCGGCACCGCGCGGAGGGGGGCACGTACCTGGCCTGTCCCGTGATGGGCCGACCGGACACCGTGGCCGCCAAGCGGCAGACGTTCTATGTCTCCGGACCGGTTGCCGCGCGGGAGGCCGTCAAGCCCATCCTGCAACGCATCAGCAGGCAAGTTCTGGATCTGGGCGATGCCCCGGAGGCCGCCCACACGGCCAAATTGGCGTCCAATTTCCTGATCGCGGCGGTCGTGGAGTCGCTGGGCGAGTCCTTCGCCTTCGTGGAAAAGAGCGGATTGCCCGCCGCGACCTTTTTCGAAACCATCACCGAGTTTCTGTTCGATTGTTTCATCTACAAGGGCTACGGGACGCACCTCCTGAGCGGAGAGCACCGGCAGCCGCTGTTTCGGTTGGCGTTGGGGGCGAAGGATATGTCCCTGGTCGCCCAAACCGCGGCGGAAACCCGGACGCCGATGCCGCTTTTGAGCTTGATCCGCGACCGTTACCTGGCCTCGCTGGCCCAGGGGCGCGGCGACTGGGATTGGACCGCTGTGGTGCTGGAAATCCGCCGCCAGGCTGCGCTCTTGTGAGCGGTCGCGAGCCGAGGACGCCCGCCTCTTACGAGCAAAGCGCGGATTCTCCGACCGCGCCGCGAAACCGCCGGTCGAGGGCGCCGCGGCGCGATTACCGTTCGAATCCGCGCATCTTGGGGCAAGGCGGCGTTAGGCCCGAAAGCGGTATCGGCGGACCGCCGAGCGGCCGAGCTTCGCCTGTTTCGTGCGTCGGCCGCGGGCATGCCAGGCGTTCACGTCCTTCAGCTCCGGCATGATTTCGATCAATTGTTCCGCCAGCATCTGAGCCAGCAGTCGGACCGACCGCTGCCGCGTCCGGCGAAGGATCGACATCGTCGTCTTCATCAAGCGCAGCATCCTGGCCCGCTTGAGCACCGGCGCGGACAGCGGTTCCTCGATCTCCGACAGCAGCTCCGGCAGGGGGACCTCCAACGCCCGTTGCCAGCGGTAAATCACCGATAGCGGCAGGTCGTTGGCGGGGTCCTCCTCTTGGCGAACCGTGCGGACATCCACGTTCATCCGCCGTGCCATGGTCCGCAAGGAGACGCCTTGGCGGAGACGCACTTCGGACAAACGGTGCAGCCGGGGCGGGCCGGCACGCTTGGAACCGCCGGAGAGCGGGACCGTCTCATGATTCATCCCGGGCGGGACCACGGGCGGCGCAACCGAATCCCCCGTCACAGTGGAGTTGAGGAGGCGCATAACACCCTCCCGGTCGCCGGATCCATGTCAAAACCGGCGACGCAAGATAAGATTGGAAGGAAGCGGAGTCTGACGCCATGACGAGCTGTTCGGCGGAGACCACTTCCCGACGGAGACGGCCGCTTTGCGCAGGCCACGGAGATTGGAGGGGTAGGATCGCAGACCTCTCCGCCGCTGAACGGCTGCGCCGTTTCATGAGCGGATGGAATGCACTCCGTGCATTTCGCTTACGCGGTCAGGACACGCTAATGAGACCGATTTCCTCTGGCGGCAGCGGATAAACGAGAAGGCATGAAAGGGATTCAGGATAACGGAAACGCAAACGATCGCTGCCGGCGAACGTCATCCATCGCGCGAACTCGACCACACCTCCACCGTTGCACGAACAATCGGGCCGACTCTGTCGTACACGAACCACGACAAACGAATATGACGTCGGCGATCACGGTTCGCCGTCAACCGAAAAAAAGCGGAGGCGGCTCGGCACGCCCCAATCGGGTATCATGCCGGAGCTGGGGATAATCGATACGCTATAGCCCTTGGATAAAAGGCGAACGGCCGAAGCGCCGCTTCGCCTTCATCTGCATTATAATCGGCCCCGTCCGGGGGACAAGCGCGGCATTTTTTCCAAGGCGCGGATAGTCCCGCCCCCACAACCACGGCGCATATCAACCCCTGCGGCAAGACCGGCGTTTTTCCAAAGCCGGGGGCCGTGCCGTTCGGCGAAGGCGGGCCTTCCAAAGTTCTAAGCGCGGTGATTGCGAGCCAATCGGTGGAACTTCGCCATCAGGTCGCGCGTGATCGGGCCGGGCGTGCCGTCGCCGATGGGGCGGCTGTCCACCTTCACCACGGGGACGACTTCCGCCGCTGTTCCCGTGAGGAAGCACTCGTCCGCGATATACACGTCGTGCTTGGTCAAGGAGATCTCCCGGACCGAGATCCCCGACTCGCAAGCCAATTCGATGACGGCGTCGCGGGTAATGCCTTCCAGTATCCCGGCCTCCTTGGGCGGCGTCAGCAATTCTCCCTTGCGGACCAAAAAGATGTTATC
>JAAZNR010000826.1 GCA_012798155.1 Thermogutta sp.
CTCGCCATGTGGTATTTCGGGATGCGGGCATTGGCGACGCATCGGGCATGGCGCGAGGCCGCGAAGAAGGTGGAAGGTCAGTTGGCGCAACTCAAGGCCGAGGAGGCGGTCCTGCGGGAAGGCGACGGTACGCGCCGGGGTCTGCGGCAGGTCAAGGTGGAATTGGCCAAATACGGATCGCAGCGCGGCCGCGTGTGGTTCAACTGCCGCCCCATGCAAATGGCCGTCAATAAGACCCCCGAGGGCAGCGACATCGTTCAGATCAGCCTGGTCTTCGAGACCCTGGGATTAGCGGGTTTGACCGACGTTCAGGAGTTGCCGGTCGATTCGCAGGTCTATCTTTTCGATGAACGGGCGCCGCAAGACGGCGGGCGTTACGTGGGCAAGTTTCGCGTGGCCGCCGTAGCCCCGCGGCAAGGCGATCAGCCTGCCCAGGTCGTCATGGAATCCCTATCCATGCTCACGCCGCGAGAAATGCAACTGATTCAACAGGCGGTGCAGGGTGCGCAGGCGGCGGAGGCGGGATTCACCGTCACGGAATTGCTGCCCACCGACGACCACGAGATTTTCGCCGGCGTCGATCCCGAGGAATTGGCGCGGATGTTGCCGCCGTCGGTCGTCAACGAATACGCCAACGACGGAAAGCCCAGCGATCCGACCAATCCCCAGTCGCCGCTGTTCGAACGCAAACTCCGCGACTACGAGTGGGCGCTGTCCTATCTTCACTATCGCCGTGCCGATTTGATCGACGCCTTGGCCGCCGCGAATAAGGACCTCGAAATGCTGAAAAGTTCGTTGGCCGACGCCCAACGCGAAGAGCAGGCCCGGGATGCCGAGATCGCGCAATTGAAGCAGGACCTGGACCGGGCGACGGTCGAGCGGGATGCCGTGGCCGGGCATCTGGGGAAAGTGGAAGAGACCCTTGCGCGGGTCAGCGCCCGGTGCGACGCACTCATCCAGGAAAACCGCCAAGCGGCCCTCGAAATCGCCCGACTGCAAGCCAAGGCGATCGAGCTGATCGAGCAACGGACGCGGGCCATGGCCCAGGCAGGCGCGCCGTAAGCGCCGATCGGCGAATCGCTTCACCGGCCGATTACCGGGTAGCCGGATGGTAAGCGTTCACGCGAGCGAGCCTGATCGTTGACGGAGGCGGGCGACACGTTTGCACGCCGTGAGTCGGGTGGCACGGTGGGTTGGGTGCCACGTCCCTGAGGTCCGTCAGGACCGAAGGGCGTGGCAGACTCCGCGAGCACGCCGACCACGCCCATCGCTTCGCTCTGGGCGTGCCACCCTCGCGCCGTCGGGCAAGCCGGCACACGCGCCGAGCGGCCGGGCGGCTGGGGTCGAAGCGGAGAGAAGCCCCCAGACCCCGGCCATGTCCCGTGCCTCGCTTCCCGGGGCGTGAACGGCTAGCCGGATGGGAGCCGCGGCCGGGCGACGCCGAGGGGGCCGACGGTACTTACGACGACAGCACAAATTTTACTGCGCAGGATAAGAAGCTGGGAAAACTGGGGCACGCAGCTTTGTGAGTCTGCGTAAGGTCGGTAAGCCGGTTTCGGCGATCCTGCGCAGTAAAACTAAGCCGGAAAACTAAGCCGGGAGAAAACGACAATCAGTTGGGCTGATAGCAGCAATAGCAGCCCGACTGGTCGCAGGAAGTAGGCGAGTTGGCGCTGTTGTATTACCGGGCACCGCGGAAAGGTGCTTGCCGGGTGGCGTGGAAACGTACTTGCCGGGCCCCGTGGAAACGATTTGTCCCGGCTTCAAATCTTGATTTCAAAGCCCTTGCGGCTCTCGCGTGACAGGAAGGCATTGGCCTGGGGATCGCCTAC
>JAAZNR010000827.1 GCA_012798155.1 Thermogutta sp.
AGCGGACTTTCTCGGGCGACTGGGTCGCCAAGGTCCACTTTTCGCCCGTGGGAAACCCGCCGCCCCCGCGCCCCCGCAACCTGGACTTGATGACTTCGTCGATCACCGCTTGCGGATCGCCCCGGCTCAAGACTTTCGCCAAAGCCTCGAATCCGCGGTAATGCACGTATTCTTCGATGCTTTCGGGATCGATGATGCCGTTGTGCCTGAGGGCGATTCGGGTTTGCCGGTTGAAGAAGGCGACCTCGCCGTAGAGTTCGAAGAAGTCTTGGCTGACCGGTTCATCACGGACGCGGAGGCGTTCCACGAGTCGGCCGCCGCGGATGTGTTCGCGCACGACTTCTTCCAGATCGTCCAGAGTTTCGATGCGGTACAGCACGTTTTGGGGGCGCACCAGGATGTGCGTGCATTTGCCGGCCTGTTCCGCGGAGCATGCCCCGAAACAACTGGCCTTGATGACCCGGCACTCCTCCGGTTCCACGCCCATGGCGCGAAGCCGGTCGGCCATGGGTCCGCCGCAAATCTTTTCCCCTTTCCAACCGCAGCGTATGGAAGCGCAATTGAGAATCTCGAAGCGGCTGACGGCCTCGATCGGCCCGTCCAAGACGTGATCGAGCAGCGGCTCCCCTTTCAGGACATGCTGGGTGAATATCTTGTGAACCAGTTCGCGTGTGACTTGCTGGTATTTGACGGGCATGGCGCCCGCCCGATAGACGCTGACGATCGGCTCGCGGCTGCAGCGGCCGGTGCAACCGGTGCGTCGCAGGACGATGTCGTCCCGTCCGGAAGCTGCGATATGCTTGCGGAACTCTTCGGCGATCTCCACCGCACCGGCGGCGTTTTCGCAAGTCGCCGACCCGACTTGGATGAAAATGCGGTCGCCGCCGGTCCGCTCGCGCACGACGTGGTCGCTTTTTTGGCGGATGGTTTGCAAAGCATCCCAAACTTGCTGTTTCACGGTCGCTCCTCGTCTTTGAGCCGATACCGTCCCGATCATGCCGGCGGCGAGACGCACCGCCGATGACCCCCATTCGGCCGAGACCGCCCCCTTTCCTTCACTTCCACCGACGCCGCTTTCGGGCGCTGCCAATGACGCCGCTTTCGGGCGCTGCCATTTCGGTCGCTGCCAATGACGCCGCTGGAATTGCTTGCGATCAACAGCTACTCTACCAGAACCGGGCCGAAAAAATAAGGCGGCGGCGACTAGAGGGAGAAGGCGGCGGAGATTTTGACCTGACGGGCACCCATGCCGATTACGGCCGACCATCGCCGCCGGGTTCTGCCATGGAAAGTAGGAATCCGTCCTTTCCAGTGCTATTACGCAACGGCAATTCGGCCGGTTCTTCCCGCGTAGCCGTTCACGGGCCGGCGCTGTTTCAACGATGCCTGCCCCTGGGCGAGCTATAGTTTTTATGACGGCTCCTCGTCCCCGGTACATCCTTCGGTTTTAGCGAGATCCCCGCCGTGACCGATTCCAGCAAGCGACCGACGAACGACGACCCGAAGCGCTCACGAAGCACAGCCAGGCACCGGAATCGCGGTTCCGCGGAGGCCGCCATGGACGCCTTCCTGGATGCCGTGGACGAACTACACACTTCGCCGACGGTTGCCTGGCGGGTACTCAATCTGCTTAAGGATCCGGAGTTTGACGTTCGGGATGTGGAGAGTCACCTGGAGGCGGATCCCGCCTTGACGGCCGCGATCTTGAGGCTGGTGAACTCGGCCGCCTATGGTTTGCCGCGCCGCATCTCCAGCCTCCGCCAGGCCATCATGTTGATGGGCACCCGCTCGCTACGGTTGGCCGTG
>JAAZNR010000828.1 GCA_012798155.1 Thermogutta sp.
TGGACAAAGACTGGTTGCCGGCGGAGGCGGAGGCGGTGGACACCCCCTTGCGATGGCATCGCGAGGATCCCGAGTGCCGCTGGGGGCTTCGCGGGGGCCGCTATACCCGCGTCAATATACTCTTCACCGGAATCCTGGCCGCCATCCTGAGCGCTGTCTTCCTAGGGGGTTTGCTCGCGCTGCCCGACCGCTGGGCGGGCTACGCGGACATTATTCTCCGCCGCGGGCCGACGCAATACGCCACGGTCTTCTTGGCGGCGTGGTCTCTCCTCTTTCTGTGGATCAAGTGGCGCAAGCTGAGGGTCCAGCGAGCGGCCTTGAACTACTCGGTTACGCCCGACCGGCCCGACTTCGTGCTCTCGCCGCTCACGGCGGACGAGGTCGTTCATCGCATCTATGCCCTGGCCGACGAGCCGCAGGCGTACATCCTCTATAATCGCATCCTCTTAGCCCTGTCCAATCTCCGCAATCTCGGCCGGGTCACGGACGTGGACGACATCCTCCGCTCCATCGCCGGGCAGGACGAATCCGCCCTGGAGACGTCGTACAGTCTGGTGCAGGGCTTTGTCTGGGCGATCCCCGTGCTCGGCTTCATCGGCACGGTGCTGGGCCTCTCGCAATCCATCGCCGCCTTTTCCCAAGTCTTGGCCGGCGGCGGCGACGTCAACTCCTTGACGAACGGATTGCGCCACGTGACCGCCGGTCTGGCCACCGCATTCGACACGACGCTCGTGGCCCTCGTCGCCGCACTCGTCATCCAAATGATTATCACCTCGCTGCGAAAGGCCGAGTACGAGTTCCTGGAAAGTTGCTCCGAATACTGTAGCCGGCATATCGTCGGTCGTCTCAGGCTGACCATGGAGGAATCGAGGGAGCCGGAACATGCGTAGAGGCGGCGGCCCGACCATCAGTCTCTTCTCCTTTCAGGACATCATCACCTCGGTGATGGGGATTCTCCTCTTCATCGCGCTGTTGCTGGCCTTGCAACTGGTTCATGCCGCGGTGCGGGTACAAGAGGCGGCGGAGACCGCGCCGCCGGCCGAGGAGATTCAACGCCTGGAGCGGAAAAAGGCCGAACTGGAGGAAGAGTTGCAGCGGATGAGGCAGGCCTCGCAAGACTACGCCCAAATCTCGCCGGAAGGCGTCGCGGCCTTGCGGCGGCACGTCGAGGAGTCGGCCGAGCGGTTGCGGGAAATCGAGGAGCGGACCAAAAAGGAGTTCGCCCGCGGCAACGAGGAGATGCGGGAAGGTTCCGGCGAACTCGCATCCCTGAAACAAATCGATGAGCAATTGGATCGCGACCTGGCCCGCGTCGACGCCCGCTTGCGTCGCGTCGGCATGATGAAGGAATTGACCTTCAGGGTGAGCGGTTTCGAGGGTTCCAACCGCTATGTGCTGGATCTGGGCCCGAATGCGTGGAAAATCACGAGGCTTAGCCCGACGGGCGAGCCGACTCCGCTCGTCGAGTGGAGGGGCGCTATCGCCGAACGAAAGTCGCAGGCCCTGCGCTGGTGCGATCAGCGAGACGGCGGCGATTACGTCTTCCTTCTGGTCCGGCCGTCCGCAATGCGGGAAGCAGACGAAATCCTCGATCGACTCCGCGAACGCGGCATTCCACGCGGTTTCGAGCCGCTGGGCGAGGACCAGCAATTCCGTTTGACATCGGCTTCGTGAGGCGTTGTTTTCGAGGAGGACCTCCGAGTGCGACGCGAGGGATTGGGCGACAGCCTCGAGCTGATGCTGGATACCATTTGCAATACCTTCGGCGGCATCGTTTTGATCACGATCCTGCTGGCCGTCTTGACCCGCAATTCCGTTACCTCGCGCGAGAAAGAGTTGCAAGAGACTCTGGAGCGTTTGACGTCCGTTGCGCAACGCGATCGTTTGGCCGCGGAAGTTCAGGCACTCGAAGAGAACATCGAGGTCTGGCGCCGGTCGGAGGGAGATTTGCCGCAACAAATCGCGGAGCTGGTGAGAGAAAAACGGGAGCTGGAAGAACGCGAACGGGAAATCCGCGCGCGTATCGAGGACCTCGCCGAACAACAGCGGCAGTTTGCTGTGCGGGAACAGGATTTGCGAAAGAATCTCGACGACTTGCGAAGAGAAATCGAACGGAAACAACGCGATCTGGAGAGGAAAACGGAGGAATTGGCGTCGGCCGAGGCCCGGGCAACGTTTTCCATTGTGCTGCCGCAAGAACGTGAATCGACTCAGGACGGACCGGCGTTGATCCTCCGCTACGACAGGATGTATGTGTGGCATGAGTACGATGCGAGCGGTGCACGCTTGGGATTGAATGTTTCGGAGTTCTTCGTCTTGGACGAGAAGTTTAACGGCATCCATGTGACGCCGCGGCCGGAACGAGGCATTCCCATTGTGCCCGAAAATGCCGCCGCCATCGTGGATCGTCTCCGCAAATGCCGGGCGGGCATGGATGTGCAGATCGGCCTGTGGCCCGATACCTTCGATACCTGGCCCATCTTTCGCGAAGCGGTCGTAAAAGGCGGTTTCCGCTATCGCGTGCTCCTAATAGGCGAAGAGAGCGTGCTTGTCGATCGCGGCGGCTCTGACAGCTTTGTCCAGTGAGGAGTTTTCCGGACGGGGGTGTCCGAGCGAAGGCGCTGTCCGAGTGAATCAGGAAGAGGCCGATCGATCGCGGCGTGGTGGAACATGGTCGTAACGCGGAATCCCGGGGGAAAGGGCGGAGATCATGCGAACGCGATTCTTCTACATCTTGACCGAAGGCAGGGTTCGCGGCCCCTTTCCGGAACAGGGCATCGTTCAGCTCGCCGCCCAGGGGCGGTTGCCGGCGGACGCGCGGCTTTCCGAAGATCAACGGACGTGGTTTCCGCCCGAGGCGATCCTGCCGCCGGATTCGATGCGAGTCGCGGAACCGCCCGCGGCGGAAGCCGGACCCGCGGCGTCCGGTCCGCCGCCCATCGCCAAACGCTCGCGAACGCGGCTTCCTGATGTGAAGCTCCCCAAGATCAGCGGGCAAACGGCGATTGTGTTCTCGGCGGCCGCGATCTGCGGCATCGTGTTGTTAGTGGCGGTTTTCGCGCCCGTGCGACACATCGCCACCGCTCCGGAGGCCGGCGATCACGGCGTGCCGCAGGGGGCGCCGCCCGCCGACACGGCGGCGGAATGGCCGGGCGGCTACGGGTCGCGGGAGCCGGCGGCATCGAGTCCGCCCCAATCGGCCGGCCCGCCGCTGGAAACGGTTGCCAAGCCGGCGGGGCCGAGTGCGAACCCCAGTCCGGCGGGGACGGTCGGCGATTCTCCTCCGCCTTCCCCCGGGTCGGCCCACTGGTTGGAGCGGGTCCAAAAGGCCACCGTCACCGTCCTCACCGACACAGGCCAAGGCAGCGGTTTCTTCATCGACAGTCCCTGGACCTATCCCGTGGTCGTGACGAATAGCCATGTGGTGGAAGACGCGGGCGCGATTCAGGTGCGGTTGCACGACGGTACTCTGGCGGGCGTGACACGGGGGACGGCGTATCCGCAATACGATCTGGCGTTCTTGGCGGTCGACGGCTTGCAACGGCCGCCTGCCGGGCTTCCCTTACGCAAGGACCTGCCCGCTCTCACCGAAAAGGTCTTTGCCTACGGTGCTCCCTTGGGGCTGACGGGGAGCGTCACCGAGGGCATCGTGAGCGCGGTGCGGACGACAGAGGAACTGGATCGGGCCTTGGAGGACGCGGTGGGGACAATGACGCCGTACGAGAACGTCCGCTGGATCCAGACGACGGCCGCGATCTCGCCCGGCAACAGCGGCGGTCCTCTGGTGGACGCCCAAGGGCAAGTAGTCGGGGTAAATACCCTCGCTTTTTCGTCCGAGATGCGGGCGCAGAATCTCAATTTCGCCGTGAGTGCGGATCAAGTGGTCGCGCTTTTGCCGCATGTGCGGATGGCGAGATTCCCGCCGCCCTCGCGTTACACGAATACCGCCGGGGGGGTGGACAATAGGAACCCCGAGCCGGGCGTTGCTACGCTGGCGTACTGGCTGAAAATGAAGGCCGCCCTGCGAGTCTGGTTGGTGTTCGCTGTCCCCATGGCCCAAATCTACCGCTATCCGCCGGATCAGCAAAGCGAGATATTGGTTGACTTCTCCGGGTCTTGCGTGGGAATGGTCGCCTTTCTCAACACCTTGGATGATGCGGACGTCGATCGCGAGGCGATTCAATGCAAGGATGCGATATGCAACTTGATGGCCGTGCTTGTGAAATCGCTCGCATCACTCGTGGAGGATCCCGGGAACCCCATCTTGCTCGCTCAAATAGAGACCGAATTGAATCGCACGGGCGCCGCCATGGTTCGGGCCGAGCAGACCGCTAGAA
>JAAZNR010000829.1 GCA_012798155.1 Thermogutta sp.
GTCGATTCGAGCCTCGTGAAGTCCTTGCATGCGGAAAATCAGTCCTCATAATATGTTAGCTGCCTGCGGGCGACAACGCTCCGTGGGGAAAAAACGGTTGTAGCAGAAAGGGGAGGGTTTCCCGTGGAAAGCAAGAGAGTGCGGTCGCGATTCTTTCTCGTAGCGCTTCTACGATTCTTTCTCGTAGCGATTCTAACGGTAGGGCCTGCACTGGTCACTACCTGGGGAGCGGCCGCCTCTTTCGCCGTGGCGTCCGACAAGGATGACGGTTACCGGGGCATTTGGTTCACGCTGGGGCAATTCACGGAGTACGGCGATAAATACTCCGGCGGTTTGGGGACCTACACGGCCAATCACGTCCCGATTGCTTTTTATTGCCCCGCCGTCCAAAAGACGTTTTTCGTTTACGGGGGAGCGAAAGAGGGGAAACGGCACCTCCTGAACATGGTTTCGTATTACGACCACGTCCGGAAGACGGTGCCGAGGCCCACCATCGTCCATGACAAGCAAGGCGTCGATGACCCGCACGACAACGCCGCGCTGTGGGTGGACGGAGAGGGCCATCTTTGGGTATTCATCAGCGGACGGGCGCGGATTCGGCCCGGCTTCATCTACCGCAGCCGGGAGCCGTATGCGATCGACGATTTCGAGTTGATGAGCGAGCGGGAAATCACCTATCCCCAGCCGCGATGGATCGAGGGGGAGGGCTTTTTGCACCTCTTCACCAAGTACACCAAGGGGCGAGAGCTTTACTTCAGCACCAGCCCGGACGGCCGCGATTGGTCCCCCGATCAAAAGTTCGCCGGCATGGGCGGGCACTACCAGACGAGCTGGCAGAAGGGCAAGGTCGTGTTCACGGCCTTCAATTATCACCCGGGAGAAAACGTCGATCGCCGCACGAACTTGTATTACCTTCAGACGGACGACGTGGGGCGGACATGGCGGAACGTCCGCGGCGAGGTCCTGGAGTTGCCCCTCTCGGACCCGCACAATCCGGCTTTGGTCCGGGATTATGAGGCCGAAAAGCGGCTGGTGTATATCCACGATATCGATTGGGACGACCAGGGGCGGCCCGTGATCCTGTATATCACCTCTGCAAGCTATAAGCCGGGGCCGGAGGGAGACCCCCGTTGCTGGACCGTGGCACACTGGCTGGGAGAGGAGTGGGCGTTTTACGAAATCACGCCCGCCAATCACAACTACTCGACGGGCATGCTGGACGTTCGACCGGGAATGTGGCGCGTGATCGGTCCCACGGAGGGCGGCCCGCAGCCGCTCGGCGCCGGCGGGGAGATCGCCGTTTGGGCGAGCACCGACGAAGGGCGGACTTGGCAACGGAAACGGACCGTTACCGCGGGGAGTTGGTTCAACCATAACTACGTCCGCCGGCCGGTGAATGCCCATCCCGACTTCTTCGCGCTCTGGGCCGATGGAAATCCGGATCGGTTCTCGGAGTCGCATCTCTACTTTACCAACGAGGCAGGCGACACCGTCTTTCGGCTGCCTTACGTCATGCAGGAGGACGAGGCTGCGCCGGATTGCCTGCCGCCGGGATGCTCCAGGCCCCGATAGGCCGGGGCACTAATTTTACTGCGTAGGATAATAAGCTGGGCAAACTGAAGTACACAGTTTTGTGAGTCTGCGTAAGATCGGTAAGCCGGTTCCGGCGATCCTGCGCAGATAAATTAAGGCAACCGGGACACTCAGGCAGCCAGGGCCATAAGACGGTCCGGGCAATAAGACAACCGGCGCAATGATACGAGCGAGGCAACGAGAGGAGCGGGGCAATGAGATGAGCGGGGCAATGAGATGAGCGGGGCAATGATACGAGCGACGGGGCAATCGCCGCAAAAGGAAGCGCGTTTATACCGTGGGAACTATTACGAGGGAAACGAGTAGGAAGCAAAGGGAAACGAGTGGGAACCAATAGGAGGGAAACGAGTATGTACAATCCACGCATGGGAACGGCTTGGCTTCGCTTTACGGCGATGGTCTTGGTCCTGGGCCTATTGGGGAGCGGGAGCCTGCTAACGCGCGGTGCCGCCGCCGAGACGTCATCCCCTAAAGGTCGCTACAACGTCCTGTTCATGATGGCGGACGATTTGAACAACGCCCTGTCCTGCTATCAACACCCCTTGGTTCAAACGCCGAATATCGATCGTCTGGCGGCACGGGGGATGAAATTCGATCGCGCGTACACGCAGTTTCCGCTGTGCAACCCCAGCCGGGCCTCGTTTTTGACCGGTTTGAGGCCGGACCACACGCGAGTCTACGATAATGCCGTCCACTTCCGCGAGAATGTTCCGGACGTGGTGACCCTGCCGCAGTGTTTCCGCGAACACGGTTATTTCGCGGCCCGCGTGGGAAAGCTTTTCCACTACGGAGTCCCGACGCAGATCGGCACAAGCGGCCTGGACGACCCGCAGTCGTGGGATGCGGTCGTCAACCCCCGCGGTCGCGACAAAGACGAGGAAGACAAGATTTTCAGCCTCGTCCGGGGGCAATTCGGCGGCACGTTGAGTTGGCTTTCAGCCGATGGCACGGACGAGGAGCAGACGGACGGCATCGGCGCGGCCGAAGCCGTGCGGTTGCTGGAAGAACACCGCGGCGAACGGTTCTTCGTGGCGGTCGGCTTTTATCGCCCTCACACGCCGTACGTCGCCCCCCACCGGTATTTCGAAATGTACCCCTTGGATCGTGTGCCCTTGCCCGAGATCCCGCCCGGGTACTTCGATACCGTGCCCGCCGCGGCGATCACGCTCAAACGGGAAGAGCGAGCGATGGATGAGGGCCTCAAACGGCAGGCCATCCAAGCCTATCTGGCGAGCATCTCCTTCATGGATGCCCAGGTCGGCAAGGTTCTGGACGCGGTGGATCGTCTGGGCCTGGCGGACGAGACGGTGATCGTGATGACCAGCGACCACGGCTATCACATGCACGAGCACGGCCTCTGGCAAAAGCGATCTCTCTTCGAGGAATCCGCGCGGGTGCCGTTGATTGTCTCGGTACCCGGGATGAAGCACGCCGGCAAAGCGACGTCTGGGATCGTGGAAATGGTGGATATCTACCCTACGCTCGCGGACCTGTGCGGCCTTGCGATGCCGCCGCACCTCGACGGTCAAAGCATGGTGCCGCTGCTGGAGAATCCGGACCTCCCCGGCAAGCCTTTCGCGGTGACGCAAGTGACCCGAGGCGGGGGCAAGAACGTGTTTCATGGTTATAGCGTTCGCACCGCGCGGTGGCGGTACACGGAATGGGACGGCGGCGAGCGCGGCGTCGAATTGTACGACCACGAGAAGGACCCCGGGGAGATGCGTAATCTGGGTGAAGATCCGGCATATGCGGACGTTCGCGCGGAGCTGAAAAAGCTGATCCCCAACCGTGGTGGAAATTGACGAGGGCGCCCGAACGCGGGAGACCGTCGCTCCCGTTCCCGGCCTTCCGCCGGCGGCGATTTGCGGCTTTCCGGTCGGCCGGGCGGTCGCGCGCACGCGATGTGAAACTCGCCGGCCGACGCGCAACGCCGGCCCTCGACAGACGACTTGGCCCGGTCTATGATGAGCCGGTTGCGATGGGAACTGCCCCTGGTTGTGGGACCATCGGCGGGTCGATCCAGTCTATTGTGCTCCGGGTGCTACAACGCAGACGGCCTGTCCACAATCGTCGAAGCGGGGCATGATTTGGGAGAACGCGGCGTGGCAAAGAAGGCTCCGGCGTCCGGACAAACGCGAACTCGGTACCAACAAGGCATCATCCGGCGGTATTATGAACACCGCGACACGTTGATGCTCCAAAAGCTGGGGGAGCTGGTCGGCGATTTGTACCTGGCCGAAGGAAAGGCGAGGGTACGCTTGTGGGAACGAGTGGCGACCGCGCTCAAGAACTTGTCGATTCCAGCGGAGCGGATTCAGCATCTCGTCGAGAGCGATAATCCGACCTATTTGGCCAATCTACTGCAGGAATTGCAAAGCGGCGGCGGGAAGACGTGACCCCTGCCGAAGCGTGCCGTGCGGGTCCCTTTTGGGGGGCGCGGCCGCCGCGGCGAAATGAACGAACGGTCGCCAAACCGCCCCCTGCTTGGTGTCGAAGATCGCGATGACAACCTTTGCGGAAACCGTGGAATCGCTGCGTTGGAAAAAGTTCCCGGTCCTGGACGACGGATTCGTCTGCCTGGTGGACGTGATGGGGAGCGACGCGGCCGTGGTGCAGGCGGCTCGCGTGAGCTACGGCGAAGGCACCAAGCGCGTGTCCGATGACCGCACGTTGATTCGTTACTTGATGCGGCACCGCCACACGACGCCCTTCGAGATGGCGGAGTTGAAATTCTTGGTCCGCGTGCCGATGGATATCTGGCGGCAGTGGATCCGGCACCGCACGGCCTCGGTGAACGAGTATAGCACGCGCTATTCGGTGGCCATCGACGCGGCCCACCGCACGGCGGCCGATCAGTGGCGCAGGCAGTCCAACGGCAATCGTCAGGGCAGCCAGGGGCTTTTGCCGGCGGATTTGGGAGCGGAGCTTTCCGCGGAGGAAAGGGAACTTCAAGATCGAGCGAGAGAGATCTATCAGCGCCGGCTGTCGCTGGGAGTCGCCCGGGAACAGGCCCGCAAGGACCTCCCGCTCTCGACGTACACGGAGGCCTATTGGAAGATCGATTTGCACAACTTGTTGCACTTCTTGGAGTTGCGTTTGGATTCCAGTGCTCAGTGGGAAA